>JBGPNV010000076.1:0-9639 GCA_041487695.1 Thermoplasmata archaeon
AAGTCGCTTTTCGCCCACGACGACCGCCACTTCCGGATGGTGTTTCGAGACGACCTCACGGCCTTCGACGCGGTGAAGAAGGCGACGATGAAGGGCAAGGGGTACTACAACTGCCAGATTGCGGCGACGCTGCTGCCGATGGTGGAGGAGGCGGGCGTGCCCACGCACTTCGTGAAGCTCCTTTCGGACACGGAGCACCTCGTGAAGAAGGTGAAGATCGTGAAGCTCGAGGTCCTGTGCCGGAACCTCGCGGCGGGTTCCGTGGTCAAGAACTACGGGTTCGTTGAAGGGGCGGCGTTCAAGAAGCCGATCGTGATGTTCGACCTCAAGGAAGACAAGTTCCACGACCCGTTGCTGAACGAGGACATCGCGGAGGCGCTTGGCGTGGCGACGACCGCGGAGTTCGTGAAGATGCGCGAGATGACGCTCAAGGTGAACACGGCCTTGCGCGGCTATCTCGAGCCGCGGGGCCTGCTGCTGCCGGACTTCAAGCTCGAGTTCGGGTACGACCTCGATGGCAAGCTCATCCTCGCCGACGAGATCTCCGCGGACACTTGCAGGTTCTGGGACAGCAAGACGCGAAGGTCGATCGACAAGGACGTGTTCCGGTTCGACAAGGGGGACGTGCTCGCCACGTACAAGGAAGCGTACGAGAGGATCACGGGGAAGAAGACAGGGTAGGAACCCCCGAAACGGCATAAGCGCTTGCGCCGGCTGAGCCCAACGATTCCGCCAGCGAAAGATGCATCACTCCAACGCTGAAGGTAGGTCTTCCAGGGCCCTGACCATGCGGCCTTGGAAAGAACGAACAACCGGTCCGAAAACCTCTCGGTAACGACGAGGCGCAACGTACGCGACCAGATTTCCGTACCTTTTCCGAAGCACCCGCAGCACTGACGCTGTTCGAACCCTTAGCGTACCCACATGGGCCTCACTTACGGTGGAGTTCAAAACAAAGTCATATCCCATTACAACTGGGGTGGTTTCATCCTTCCAGTGGACTGGACCGAAAAGCCCACTAAGGGTAACTCGATCGTAATCCTCGCCTTCGGAATACCCCTTCCGCTGAAGGAATGATTTCACCCTCCTGTGGGACCGGCTGGACACATATGGCCGGCCTTTCGCGCAAGGAAGTAGCAGGAGGCTCGGCGACCTTGCGTGATATGATCTGAGCGGAAAGTCATAGTCTTGGCGACGTCGAGCGGTGCCCGCCGGCACTGAGCCCCCCGACGGACGCGAAACCCGACGGGTAAGCTGGAACCTCGCCCGGCTTCGCCACCACCTAAGGTTATGACCCGCGATTAGGCCCAGAACGTGTGATCGGGTGATCTTGGCTTCCCCCCGATAAAGTGGCTGGTAGGGTGGCTGCGACAACAATTCGGTCAGAAAGGCCGCCCCCAACGATTCGAGCTCATCGCACGAGTGACAGGAACAGGCCGGCTTTTGAGCGGGCTCGAAGGGGATGTACCGTTTCTGCTTCGAGTCGTAAATCCTTTGCTTGAAGGCCGCTTGAACGTACGTGGAATTGTCAAACGATAGCGGCCGCCCTACGGCCCTCGAGCCCGCAACACTCCCTATTAGCCCCTCCCCGACTCCGAACACATGCAAGGGGGTCGAGCCCGAGACCTCCTGGTGCATCCACTTCAAGGTCGCTTGGACGTTGGAAATGATGACTTGCGGACTGTTCCCGAGGGCCACCTGGCTCCCAAGTGCAATCCCGAAATCCGCGCGTCGCAAAAAGCTGCGGGGCAACCCTCTCTTGAGAAGGGCCCCGAACCACCTGATTTCAGCCTCATTCCGCCCGTGAACCACCAGGTAGGGAGTGGGGGCCCCCCTTCCGGCTGATACTTGATCCACCAACCACACCGCGTTCTTGACACTGGTCCGCATTCTTGCCTTGGCCGTTTCGAGATCGAGCCGGGACGAAAGGGGGAGATCCAGACTCGCGATCCGGCTTGGACTGTAAGATCTTTGCAACTTCAGAATGTCACCGCGGCTCACCTGCAGGCGCCACTTGGACAAGTCAATAAGGCTAGGCGAGAGCAGTTGGTATCCACCGCTGTCCACGAACACATCCGCGTGGGCACCAAAAACAGACTCGATTTCCGCGCTCAGCCGCTTGCCTGCGCCGTTTGGGAAGAACCAATCATCCCACGCTAGTTGGCTCAATGAGTAGGTGGTGAAGTGGAGAGCCTGTACCATCAGCCTTGGCGGGTTCGAAACCGCAGCTAATTCCGCCTTGACAGTCTTCCAGATACCACCATTACGGAGCAGCCCGGGGGGACCTGTCAAGAGGTTTACCACGGGGAAAAACGCGATTTCATCGACCATCGTCGCTTCCCGCCGGTTTCGCTCAAGTGGCCTCAAAACACTTCTACTTAGAGGTACTTGAATGTGCAGGCAGGCAGAATGAGCAAGCCAGACGATAACGTTCCCACAAAACTTCGCCATTGGCTCCGCGCGGCACAGGCCGATGGGAGCGTTGAGACCACCGCTGTTTGGCCGTCCGGACAAAAGGATTACATATTGACGACCGTCGCCATGTCTTCGCTTCAGTTTGAGAAGAATGACTACAATCCGCGGACGCCGAGCCCGGCGAGGGTGAATGAACTGCTGGCATCGGTTCGGCAATTGAGCCTTCTTTCGCCGCTGACCTGCGCTTTCATGCCGCTTGGGGAAAAAGAACTCGTTCTTCTCATCGATGGTCGGCACAGATACGAAGCGCTGGAGGCGCTCGCGAAAGAGGACCCGGATTGGGCCAGGCAAGCGCGCGTCGATCTAAAAATCTACTACGGCCTTTCGCGCAGCGACCTGCATGTAATGGCTACCTACCTTAACCGCACGCGCCGGGCCCTACGGAAAGGGGAGTATTACAAAGCGATTGTCAAGATCTTTGAGCAGAAGGAACTGGAGCTTCGACAAGAAACCGGAAAACCTGTCAAGGAGATCGACATCTTCAATTCAATACACGCCCGCGAGCTAACAAATAGGGACCTCGACCTTTCGGTGGGGAGACTTGTCGGCATTGCGGCGTTCGACGATGAGGAAGCCGATTCGTGGTACCCGCTGGTCGGAACCCATCAGCATGAGAAGTGTGACATTGCCGGTCAGACATACTACTGTCCCTTGACCGCTGGCAATCTGGCCGAGTTCCTGAGCTATCTCTGCTTCGGACACCCATACCCGGACCTTGGAGAGAGGAGAGCCGTTGAGCTAGGAAACGTGATCAGACTGGGGCGGCTGTTTCGCTCCTTGGTCTTGAACGACCCCGTTAAACAACGCCATGATACGACCCACACGACGGTCGGCTCCAAGTTCTGGTGCATGGCGGCGCTGGGCGGCCTCCTGGAGAATTCCGAGGCCATTCCCGAGGCGCCAAGGGGTTCTTCCGCGTTGGCGAATGATGACCTTGATTGGAAGGCTATCGAGGAAGTCATTGAAGGGTACGCTAAGGTGATGAAGAAACAGGCCGACATTGTCCGCGGCTACAAAGACACATCCGAGCCCGGGTTCCTGAAGGACGCTTGGAGCTACCAGACTCAACGGGAACAAGTCCGTGTGCCGCTCAAGCAGGAACTGGCCAAGCGGGGTGTGAGGTTTAGGATAGGTGAATGAGAGGATGGCTGAGTCATGGGAGCAATTGGTGGCGGCCACCGGGTTGCCAGTTGAAGGACTCGGGAAACTATGGGCCGCCCTCCCCGGCGACGATGAATCCCGAGCCGCGACCCTTCGGCGGCTTCTGCTTGGGATTCAATCGGATTGGCCGACCGTCGAGCTTGGGGACGACAGCCTGGCCGCCGGCATTTATTCACCCATCCAGTTCTTGCTTTGGAGGAGCGCTCAGAAAACGCATTCACGGATCGATTTCGAGTATCCGTTTCTCTTTAGTACTATCGGAGAATTGATGGCAGCGGTTCTGGTCCCAGATGCTGACGCGATTCCGAACCCGGATCCCAAAGAGCACGTTCCGCCAGCGAGCGCTGACTTCCGAAGATTGCTTCAATCGCTTTTCGTGCTCAGAGAAATGCGGGAAGAGGGCGAAGCTCTCTCCCTCGAAGTCCAAATCCCCTTTTCAAAGGGAGAAAGGACGCCTATGGGCATCAGGAAACTCGCGCAGGTTTTTGGCCGAGGCGTCGGAATCAGTCGGCAAGAAAGCCTGGCCGTCATCCAGGCCCCCGAAGGAAGCGTGGTCACCGTTTTCCGCGAACACGACAACGCGCCCCTTTCTTTGCTGTACGGGCTGGAGGCGCCCTTCTCGCACGTTGCAATCGACGAACTGACCGTGGTGCTTCGCCGCGATGGTCACCTAACAGTCGCATCCCACCGAAACCCCCTCCTCGAATTTTATGATGGTGGGTGGCGAACGGTCGACCTTCAGTCCGGTCGGGCAGCGCTCAACCAACTGCTCGACGGCGCTTTTGAAGGCGAGGACTTGCCAACCAACTTAGGGGACAACTTGGTGGGTTTAGCCTATCATCTGGCCACCCACGGACACGGCGCGATCTTGGCCGTCGTAGGGGATGATTGGGAGAAGCTACTTGAGCCGCAGGCCCCTGAGTCAAAGAGAATGAGCGACGCGGTAACTGAGGCCATGCGGCTCGCGGGAGATTCCGCCAAGTTAACGGACGTCGACTCCTCGGGAATGGGCCGCCTCTTCCTGAGCTGCGCAATGCAAGACGGGGCCGTGCTATTCGATCGCCGGGGAGAACTTCTCTCGGCGGGGCGGATTGTGAGGCAATCGTCCGGAGTTGCCATCAGTGGCGGCGCTCGCCGCCACGCGTCCAAGAGCCTTGCAATCAGTGGCGTCGTCGTATCCGTCAGCCAGGACGGCGCCATTCGGCTGTTCTCCGGGAAGCCTGGCGGGGGTGCACCATTTGATCAGGGGCTCAGGATTCACTAACCGATTCCCCGGCAAGGGTCAGCTACGTGGGCCTACTTCGCCCCTTCCTTCGCCTTGCCCCTCTCTTTGTACGTCGTGACGACCATCAGCGTGACCGTGTCCTTGATCCCGACGAGGTTTGCAAGATCGTTCACGACGAAGTCCTTGAGCATCCGGTAGTCGCGGAACTGCGCTTTCACGACGATGTCGGTTTCCCCCGTGACGAGGAAGACATCCTCCACGCACGCGAAGTCCGCCACCTGCGTGGCGAGCACGTCGACCTCCTTCGTGTCGACCTTGAGGTTGATGATCGCGGTCACCGGGTCCTCGCCATAATAGGTGGAGATCACGCGCTCGTAGTCGGCCCCAATGGTGTCTTCTGGATTGTGTCCTTCTTGTTCGCCCATAGGTGTTCTCGCCCCCCCGAAGGGACGCCCGCGCTACGCGCGCACGGGTCGGTTGGGGTAAAGGGGCCCGGGAAGTGCAATAATGCTTTGGCCGCGCGCCCGGCGCTTTGAGAGGCAGAGGTGCCGTTGCCGGCGTTTCCGTTACGTGCCGCCCCTTGCGCGGCGGACCGCCCCTGGCGCGGTACGCGCGCGAAAGGGGGCGGGGCCTTCCTCCCGGTGGATTCGCAGGGGGCCCCTTGAGCCATCGAGCGCCTCCGCTCGCCTCTCAAAAATTGCAAGAACGGTTGACAGCGAGCTGGCCTTCCCACCAGCGCGAGCATGGCAGTACAGACCAGTACGCGGGTGGTCTTAACTTCCGGGTTCGGAAAGAGACCGGGTGTGCACCACCGCTATGACCGTCAGACCGTTCTTGCAACGTCGGGGAGCCCCGCCGCCCATTAAAGCCTTTCGCTTTCCGGGGCGGGGAATGGGCGCCTGCTGGCTGCCCTACGGCCGCACCCAGGCGACCTCGAGGAAGGAGGGCTCCGGCCCCCCCGAAAGGGCAAGCACCAGCCGCTTACGCACGCCGTGGGAAAGGCGCACGGCGCGGGCGATCTCCGGCCACGGGGCCGCGTAGTCCCTGGGGACCACCTGCACGAGGTAGCGTGCGTGCGTGGACCCGGCTTGGCGGTCGTAGACGCGGAAGTGCGCGCCATACTTGAAGCCCGTTTTCGGCGTGAGGCCGCGCGAGCGCAGCGCGCGGTAGACGGCGAGCCGGTCGGCGAAGTCCGGCTGCTGCCTCGACGCAAGGGCGATGAGGCGGTCGTCCGACAGGGCCTGCGGGCCTTGGGAGACCACGAGCTTCCCCTCGGAAGCGAGGTAGGCCGCCTCCATAAGCGAGAGCCGGAGGAGGTGCTTCAAGGCCTTGCCAAGGAGCGGGTCGGCTTCGTGGACCGCCGCCGCGCCCTCGCCCGCGACGAGCACGTGGTTGCCGGAAAGCACGCCGCGGGCCTTGGGGAGAGCCGGCGCGCTGCCGCGGTGCGCCTCGAGGCCGGGAGCGAACGAGTAGTGCGTGATGTCGCCCTCCTCGTCGACAACGGCCACGAGGGCCTGTTTCCCGAGCCCCTCGGCCCGCTCGACATATTCGAGCACCTCGTCCGCCTTGAATGCGCTTCGCTCCGAGACGGCAAGCACCCATGACTTCGAGGCGGCTTTGGCGGGCGCCCCGCGCGGGCGCACGGAGAAATCGATTCGCGCAGCGGGCCCTTCCTCGCGCACGACGAACCCGCGCTCGCGGAAGTCCCGGTACACAAGGTAGCGCAGCTCGAAGCGCAGGTCGTCCTTGGCGCCCTCGAGGAGGACCTCCTCAAGCCGCACGAGCGAAGCGCCCCGGCGGACCTTGAGGCGGCCCGCTTCTACGAGGTAGGCGGCCTCGACCAGCGAGAGCCCAAGCGCACCACCGGAAAGCGGCGTGCCGTGGCTCCCCTTGGAGTGCAACGTTGAGGCGCCTCGCCCCGAAGCCACGACAACGCGGCCCCCTTCGAGGGCACCCTCGGGTGTATCCACGGGGAGCGGCGAGGGGGCGGCCCTCAAAAGACCTTGCGCCTGCCGCACGCGCGGTGGGGCATTTATATAGCCGCCTCAAACTGGAAACGGTGGATGAAGCGCGACGATGTCCTTGGCGAGGTGCGCCAGCTCCTCACGCGTACGGGCTTCTTTAGCCCCGAGGCGCGGCTCTTTGCCTCGCCCGTCTTCGACATCGTCGCGCGCCGCGACGCCTCGCTCGTTGTGGTCAAGTGCCTGCTCAACGGGGACGCCCTCACGAGCGAGGTTGCGGGGCAGCTCCTCCAGGTTGCCGGCATGCTGCGCGGCTCGCCGCTCGTGGTCGCGGCTCGCTCCTCGAGGGGTGCCCTCGAGGACGGGGTCGTCTACCTGCGCCACGGCACGCCGCTTGTCTCGTTGAAGACGATCCGCGACTTCCTCCTTGAAGGCGTGCCGCCCGTGGCTTTCGCGGGGCCCGGCGGCTACTTCGTTCCTGTCGACAGCGGCGCGCTGCGTCGGGCACGCCAGCTGCGCCACCTCTCGCTCGAGGCCCTTGCCCGCGAGGCCGGCGTCTCAAGGCGGGCGATCCAGCTGTACGAGGAGGGGATGAGCGCGGCCGTCGACGCGGCCGACCGCCTCGAGCGTTTCTTCGGCGAGTCGATCACGTTCGCGATCGACCCTTTTACGTACCACCTGATTCAAGGGGAACCAGGCGCCGCGCCCGAAAGCGCCCAGGACGATTTCGAGGCCTACGTCCTCAAAGCGCTCGAAGGGATGGGCTACAAGGTCCTTCAGGCGGCCCGCTGCCCGTTCGATGCCCTGGTGGAAAAGCCGGGCTCCCGGATCCTGTCGGGGATCGAGTCGCACCAGGCGGCGGTCCCCGGGCGCTCGCGGACCCTGGCGGCGATCGCGCGCGTCGCCGAAACGGACGCGGTGATGTTCGTCCCGCGCGAACTCAAGAAGGAGACGATCGGCGGCACGCCGGTCGTCACGCGCCGCGAGCTGCAGCGCGCCGACAGCGGCGACTCGATCATTGAAATCATCAAGCAGCGGCGAAAGGAAGCCTGAAGGCCGAGGAGCGGCCGCGCCGGGGGTGCGATAGGCCATGGAGCGACTGGACCGGGAATTCGCCTCGTGCCACCTCGTGCTCCTCGCGTCCGTCCGCGGGCTGGCCGGCGAGGTCGCGGAGGTGAAGGTTGCCTTCGAGGACCTCGACCCCGAAGCCCTCTTGCTCCCCATCGGCCCAAGGGAACGCGAGGAGATCGAGGAGACGCTGAAGGAGAAGGGCCAGCTCCCAGGCGTCGCCGGCAACCGCACGGCCGGGCGAGTCGCTGCCCATGGGCCGAACGGCCTCCCACCGACGAAGATCGCGAAGGACGAGAACGATTCGGACTACAACGACTTCGGGCTCTTCGTGTCGACAAGCGACATGCTCTTCCTTAGGCACCTCTCGCGCTTCGGCGATGTCGAGATGCCCCCGCCGGCCTTCCAGGAGGCCCTGCGCCTCGGAATCGTCAACCGTGTGCCTGTCCTCGAGGCCGACTTCGACGACGACGGGTACACGACGGTGTTCCTGGACAACGTTTCCACGATGTCCCTCATCAAGCAGGGGCGCCGCCTGCGCAAGCTCGCGAAGGCGAAGTTCAAGGCGAGCGACCCGGCGGGGTTCGCACGCGAATGGGACGCGCGGCTCACCCAGGTGAAGGGCTACCTCAATGTCGAGCGCGCACGCGAGGAGAAGATCGCCGCCTCGATCGCCGCCGCAGCCCAGGGGCGCCACCGGCTGCTCGCCGTCGTTGAAGCCGAACGCCTGCCGGGCGTCCTTGCCGCTCTCGAGCGGATGGCGGCCGTCCTACCCACCCCGGCGGAAGGGACCGGATGACGCCGGCTTCTCCCGCCGCAGGTCGCGCGTTGCGCGCGCTCGAGCGCCAGGGCTCCAAGCGCAACATCGAGGGGATGGCCCGTTACGGCATCCGGCCGAAAGTCGCCTACGGCGTCCCCGCGCCGGAGGTGCGGGCCCTCGCGCGGAAACTCGGGCCCAGCCACGGGCTTGCCCTGGAACTGCGCGCAAGCGGCGTGTTCGAAGCGCGCGCCCTTGCGGCGCTTGTCGAGGAGCCCAAAGCCCTAACGAGCGGCGAGGTCGAGCGCTGGGTGCGCGAATTCGAAAGCTGGGCCGACTGCGACTCGACCTGCCTTGCGCTCTTTTGGAAGGCGCCCTTTGCCTCTGCCAAGGCCCGCGCCTGGACGAAACGCGGGCCCGAGATCCAACGGCGCGCGGGCTTTGCCCTGATGGCGGCGCTAACCGTCCACGACAAGAAAGCGCGAGACTCCGAGTTCGTGCGCTTCCTGCCGCTCATCGAAGCGGCCGCGACCGACGAGCGCAACCTAGTCAAGAAGGCCGTGAACTGGGCCCTTCGGCAGATCGGCAAGCGCAACCTTGCCCTGAACCGCGAGGCGGTGCGCTGCGCCAAACGCCTCGCCAAACTGCCGGCGCCAAGCGCGCGCTGGATCGCGCGCGATGCGCTCCGGGAACTTGAATCCCCTCAGGTCAAGGCGCGCCTCAAGGAGCGCGGGTAGCGGGCCTTCGATTGCTTTATCTCAAGGCCTTGACCTGCGCGCGGTAGGGATTTTTGTCGACGCCGCCGCGGTCGTTTTTCAGGCCGTCTGGGTCATGCTGCCCGCGTACGTGGCCAACCCGTCCGCCCAGCTCACCGGCGGGGGTACACCCTTGGACTTCGGGCGCGCGGCGAAGGACGGCAATCGACTCCTGGGCGACGGCAAGACGTGGCGGGGGTTCCTCGGCGGGGTGCTCGGCGCGCTCGTGATCGGCGG
>JBGPNV010000077.1:0-9608 GCA_041487695.1 Thermoplasmata archaeon
CCGCGATGGTGATGTGCGTGGGGTTGCGAACACCGCGGCGCCGCCCGACGGCAGCCACGATCTGCGGGCGCCCGTACTCGATGGCTTCTCGCACGGCCTCGCCGCGCCCGGGGAAGCGCGCTTCCATGCGCGCCGCAAGCTCATCCATCACGCGCGAGGCGTCGCCTTCCGTCATTTCCTCCTCGTAGTGGCGCGCTTCGCGCAGAACTTCGCGCGCACCCTTCTTGGTGTCGCGCGCGTACTCCCGCAAGGAGGGGTAAGCGTCCGCGAGAACCTGCATCTGCTCGCCTGCGCTGATGCCGGGGTCCGCGACGGATCGCAGGTCGATCTGGTCCAAGACCTCGCCGGGCACCTTCCAAGCACGCAGCGCGATCTTCATTTGCGCGACACGCTGCTCGACGGACGGGTTTTCCTCCAAGCCGTAGCGCCCCTTCTCTTCGCTCTCCTCCTTTTGGGGCGCGGGCGGCACGACGGCCCAATCGAGGAACGGCATATGCTCCTTGAGCCATTCGAGCGTGACCGCGCCGTAGGACCCGTAGCGGTGTCGCCCACGCCCGCCGCCGGGTGGCGGGCGGTTCACAAACCAAATCGGGGGCCCGCGGCCCGCGGAGTCGCGGACCTCACCCCAGGACTCGGGCTTGGAGCGCATGACCTCGATGATCTGCGCGTTCATCGTTGACGACGCGGGGCGGATGAACGCGATGGGCATGATCTTCTTTTTGTGCTTGAAGTCCGCGCGCT
This sequence comes from Thermoplasmata archaeon, assembly GCA_041487695.1. Classification (GTDB taxonomy): domain Archaea; phylum Thermoplasmatota; class DTKX01; order DTKX01; family DATEUP01; genus DATEUP01. The sequence continues at coordinate 742 of JBGPNV010000077.1, forward strand.
CGACCAGAAACTCGATCCACACATTGATCGCGGTCGCTGCGTCCATGTAGATGAGCGGGAACCAGTCGCCGCTCTGCCCGTAGTAGTAGCTCTTGCTTTCCGCGCGCGCCACGGGGTCTTCAAAGCGGTCGTGGATGTGCCGTCCGACGGTCCCTTTGCCGCGCGAGTCGCGCACCGGCGTGTATTCGACGCCCTGCCCGCCGGGGGGCGCCTCGAAGAAGCGGTACTGGTCGAAGCCTTTGTCCTTGAGGTCGTCCTTGACCGTGTTCAGCGTGACCGGGTCCTGCCCGGATCGCACGCGCCACATCGTCAAGAGCGGCAGGTTGTCCATCGCGCAGATGTAGGCGTGGATCGCGTCGTAGCTCGCGTAGGGCGGGTTCGGGCGCATGGGGCCGCGCATGAGGTTGAACGCTTTGCACCCGTACAAGCGGCGCAAACACGCGGTCGCGGCGCAAACGCCATTACTGTCGTGGCGCAGGCGGCGGTGGCCACAATCGCAGAGGTCTGTCCTGGCCGGGTTATACTGGCGCACATCCTCGGGCGCGCCCCACGCGACCGCTCGGCGGTCCGCGATCCACTTGAACAAATCAATCGTCCTCCACGCGGTCGAGCCCCAGGCGCTCAACCATGTCCGCGATGTCGGCGGGCGAGCCCTGGTACTCGCCCATCTCCGTGAGGTTGCTCGACGGACCCGCGCGCCCCCTTTGCATCGTCGGCGCGGGGTCTTGGTCGAGGTCCGACTCGTTGAGTTCGCCCGTGCGCCCGGCGTCGCGTTCGACACCGTTCTCCGCGTCGAAGAGGTACTTGCACACCATGAGACGCCAGCGCATCATGTCGGGCTCGACGCCGATGTTCGCGCGATCCAACACGCGGTCCACATTGAACCGCTTGATGTCCGCAAGCCGCCAGGCGTAGTCCTCGACCGTGCCCTTTTGCACAAAGATGTGAACCAGTTTCTCGCCCTTCGACGCCGGGCGCAGCATCCGCGACCAAGCTTGCTGCATCTTGGAGTAGTTGTAGTGGGGGTTTGTGATGAGGCAGATGTCGGCTTCCGGCAAATTGAGCCCCGTGTCCATGGTGCCGATGGTCGCCACGATCACCGTGCGGGGGTCCCAATCGTCTTCGATCTCATGGAGCATCTTGTAGCGGTTGGCCATGGACACGCCGCCATGGATCACGAGCGTCTTGAAGCCACGCGCGCGAAGCTCCGTGTCGAAGGTGAAGACCGTGGACTTGAACTGCGTGATGATGTAGATGCGCTTGCCCTTGGCCGTCTCCTCCTCGACCATCTTGATGATCTCCATGTGGCGCCCCGTGAGCTTGTTGTAGGTGAGGGTTTGCATCCACGATGGCGCGACGGCCCACCCGTCCATGGATTTGATGCGCTCGCCCTGGACATGGTGAACGGCGGGGTTGTGCGGGTCCATCGCGGCAATTAGGAGACGCCCGATCCCCCACATCGTCGGGTCGGCACACTTTTTGCGCTTTTTTTGCCTCTGCCGGTCCGCATCCTCCGCGATGGCGACGGCGCGCGCCTGTTCGTCATCCTCCTCGAAGCCCTCCTCCTCGCCCTCTTCGTCGTCGTCGGGGTTCGCTTGCGGCGGCACAAAGACCCATTCGCGCCGATGGACCGGGCACTCCCACCGCCCGTACTTGCCGTGCCGCCGGTAGAGCTTGGCGGTGCAGCCGCCCGGCGCATTGCACTTGACCGCAGCGTTCTCGCGGATGAAGAAGCGCCGGTGACAGTCGGGGCCCACAACCTCGAAGCTCGGCCCTTCCTTGAGGCAGTATTCGTCCTCGGGCTGCACAAGGTCGGCCCACCATTTGTTGTGGCCGACGCACACGACCGCGGTGATCGCTTTGGCGGTGTCCACCGGACGCCCGCAGATGGCGCACGGCTGCTGCCCCTCCTTGAAGTGCGAACGGTCGTAATTCTTGGAGTAGTCCCGGCTGAACGGCGCGACCGAGTAGCGCATCTTCATGGGGTCGAGCGGCTGCGCGGGATTTTCCTCGTAGTCGTCCGCCTCGACGCGCGCGCGCTTGCGGTCCTCGTCCTCAAGGCCCGCCTCTTCCGCGCGCAGGCGTGCCATCTCCGCTTCAGTTTGCTTTTGCTTGAGGCTTTTCTCTTTCTCCAGGCACTTCGCGCGCATGAGGAGCTTGATTAGGACTTCGACCTCCTTGAACCACTTTTTGTACCATTCCTTGTGGGCGGGGTCCATCTCGGGGTTGTGGACGATGATCGTTGGCTGGATAAAATGGAGGCTTTCGCGGACCTCGGGCTCCCACTTGACGCGGCGCAACCATTTCGACTCCATGAGCGCGATTAGTTGCTCCTGATTGTCGATGCCGGGAACCTCGAACTTCGCGCCCTTCGTGTCCTCTTGATCCTTTTTCTTGGTGTATCCCAGGTTCTCCCCGTAGGACCGGATGAACGAGGCGTAGGCTTCGGGCGAGTCGCCAAACACCTTCTGCAACATCACTTGCTCCATGGCCTTGAGTTCGTCGGAGGTCATGGTGCGTTGGAAGGTCGTGAGGAATTGCTGCGGCCCGAGCGGGTTGCCGCCAGTCTTGCGCCCCCACCCGATCTCAAGGAGGGAGTAGAGCCCGCGCACGCGGTTGGCGATGGGCGTGCCCGTGAGGAACATCCAATTCGCGGGCTGGAGCTTTCGCACGCCGCTGGCCTGCGAGGTATCGGGATTTGCGAGAATATGCGCTTCGTCCACGATGACCATGCCAAAGAGGTCGTGGATGTGGTCGCTCATGCGATCCACTTTGTCCTTTAAGCGCATGGAAGCTTCGGCGCGAAGCTCGGCGTCCTGTTCGCTTGAGGGCTTCTTGGGGTTTGCCTCGCGCAAGGCGTCGCTGTGCGTGAGCGTGTCTTCCCAAGTCCCCCAATCCTCGGCCTCGATCTCGTACTCCAGCATCACATCATCGAGCGCGCCGGTCTCGGGGTTCTCTTCCGGCTCCTCCTCGCCGCGTGCGATCTTCCACTTCTCGGCCTCGCGGCGCTCCTTGGAGGGCATACTTTTCACATTTTCCCAAGGGCGGCGAATATCCTCCATGGACACGATGCAAAAGTCCGGCTTGAGCGTTCGGACCTCCTTGATGTCCTCGCGGAACTTGATGCGGAACGGCGCGTCGAGCGCGCAGCCGTTGTGGTCCAGCGGCGCGACGAACTCCTTGCGCCAGTTGTTCACGAGCTTGGACGGCACGACCAAGAGCGTGGGCTTGCCGGTCTGCTTGAGCAGGGCGACCGCGATGGCCGTGCGCGACTTGCCCGTACCCATGGTTGATGCGAGGATGGAGCTTGCCTTGAGCGCCAAGCGCCGCGCGTCCTTTTTCTGGTACGAGAAGAGGCGTTCGAGGAACGGGTACTCGGCCTTCAGCGTCTCAAGGCGCTCGCCCGTGCCGGTCCACAGCGCGGGGTAGGTCGTCTCGTAGTCGAGGTCGGTGTTCACCCATGTCCACGAGTCGTTGTTCAAGGGATCGCGGTTGTCCGGGTTGACCTCCTGCGCGAACGGCACATTCTGGATGTCCACCCACCGCTGCTTTTCCTCCATGAACTGGATGAATTGGGGCGATGGACGCACCTGCGCGTCGTAACCGCGCAGGCGCTTCACCGCGTCATGATCGTCAAAGCCCAGGCGCCCGGCGGTGATGGCGCCCGCTTGCAGGATGAAGCGTTGCAGTACCTCCACATACTCGCCGGTGTCCTCGTTGAACACGGACGGGAAGAGCGAGGAGAACGCGGCGGTCTTGAGGCCAGCGCCCAAGCCGTTGGGCTGGAGGCTCATTGGGTCTGGCGTCCAAGCCTGCGTCTTCGCCTCGTCCGTAATCGAAACCTCGATCACATCCTCCGAGGTCACGGCTTGCGGCGAGCCGCGAATGATGGCGACCTTTGCGGCTTGCACATCGACCGCGCGGAAGCGCACTTGCTCCTTGGACTTGCGCGAGAACCCGTAGGCGCGCACCGCCGACCAGTAAGGTGACTCCTTCCACTTGGCGAGAATGGCGGGAAGCTCGCCCAGGTCCGTCACGATCTCCTTGAAGACCTTGGAACTCTCGACGCGCTGCGGCGTCGTCTTGACCGCCGCGTGCTTTGGGTCCGCGTCCTTGAAGCGTTGGAATACCCACACCTTGACCGGCCATTCGCCGCTTGAGTGCGTGGTCTTGGCTGGCAGGTCGATCTCCGCGAGGCACACGACCTCAGAGTAGAGCCAGTTGAGGAAACTGACGGAGTTCGAGAGCTTGCCCGTGAAGAGCTTGGCCGGTCCGATGACGGCAAAGAACCCACCGGGCTTGAGCGCGCGCGTGGCGATCTCCAAGACCGCCACATCGCTCAGAACCCGGTTCGACGCGAGCGACGCGGCGTAGCGCAGCTTGCGGTGCCAGTCTTCAAGCGTGAGGGTGAACGGGGGGTTCATCACCACATAGTCGAAGAGCGCGTCGAACACATGGTTGATGAGCGAGTCGTTGACGATCACGCCGTTGGGGAACTGCGCCTTGGCGACCGTGAAGGCGTCATGCTCGATCTCGATGCCGTGGACCATGCGCGGGTTGGGACACGCGAAGAGTAGGCGCCCGCTGCCGCACGCGGGGTCAAGCACCGTGGCGTCCTGCGCGATGTCGAGCATTTCCACGATGAACTCCGCGACCGCGGGGCTCGTGTAGTGCTGCTGGAGGTTGGCGGCGCGCTTCTCCTGCATCCCGAAGATGCCCTTTGTGTTTCGCACGGCGCCGCCAAGCCCCTTGAACGCGCGGTTCACAACCTCGCGGTCGTGCCCGCCCTTCTGGACCAAGCCCAGGGCCATCTGGTTGTCCGCGATGATCTTGGCGATCTCCGGCGGCTCGTTCTCGGGGTCGTAGAGCGTGTAGGTGTCCTCGCCCTTGGTCGGCGCGATGACCTCCCCCGACTCCTGCATCTGAACGAGGGTGTCCGCGAGCTTGGCGCGGTGGTCCTCGCGGGGCTTGGGCGCAAGGTGCTTCTTCTGGAGCTTCTTGAACGACACCGGCTCCGCGCTCGCCTTGAGCGTCGCCCTAATCTGCGCCTTTGTGACCGCGGGCTCGGGCGTCGGACCGGGCGGCGGCGAGTCGATCACCGGCTCAGGGTCCCGCGCGATGGCAAGCTCTTGCTCGACCGTTGTGGTCTCCGCGGGCACAGGCGGCGCGGGCGGCATGGCGAGGCTGACCTTCATGCGCCCCGCGATCTCGGCGCGCAGCTTGGGCGCCATGCCCGCAAAGACGACCTCGAAGCTCTCCCGCGAGAGCGCGGGGCGCTTCGCCTTCATCGCGGTCCAGAGCTTTTCCTTGGCGTCCGCGATGGCCTGGTCGAGCTTTGCCATCCGCTCGAACTCCGCGTCGAACGACGCGGCCATGGAGTCGATGTCGAAGGGCCCCGCCATGACGATCCTCCTACGCGGGCGCAGGCTCGGGGATGTCCGCGATGATGTCCGCGAGCGCCTGCCCCATCTCTTTCGCCAGGTCCTCGTTGGTCGCATCGGCGGGAAGCGCGGCGGCGGCGGCTTGTGCGGCCTGCTCGATGTCGCTCCTCTTGATGTCCACCGGCGCCTCGACGGTGATGATGGGTAGCGAGGTCTCCGTGTCGCGCAGCGTGGACACGCGCGCCTTGCGCCCGCGCGTGATCGTGATGCGCGCGCGCGTCTCGCGGCGCCCGTCCAAGAACACATCGTACTTGCCGCCCGCAACGGCGAGTACCCGGGCCCGGCGCCCGCGGGAGCGGTGCCAATCGGCCTTGCGCCGTGCAGAGTAGAAGGCGCGCGGCTTGGCAGGGTTGTTCTCGGCCTGGATACGGTTGGTGAGTTCGGCAAAGCGCCCGTGGCCCAGAACACCGCGGTCCATCTGATGCTTCGCGGCGCTGCGGAAGCGCGCGTCAAGCTCGTCGCGCACTTCGGTCGCGGCGGGCAAGCTCGTGATGGCGTCCGCGGCTTGCGAGAAGAGGCCGTAGGCGCGGTCGCCAGCCTCGCCCGCGGCGCGGTCGATCAAGTGGATGGCCTGCGCTGCCTGGTCCGCGAATTGGGGGTTCGCCTCGCCTTGAAGACCTTGGAGTTCTCGGCGTGCGGCGAGGACGCCCAAGCCGCCTTCGGTCCGCTGCTTCTGCCGCCCCCGGATGCCGCGCTCGGGCCCCCATCCGACTGCCGACTGTGCATGGGAAAACGCCAGGTGGTTGATGCCCTCGATTTCTTGCGTGGACAGCGGGTTCTCGGCCTCGGCCACGCCTGCCCAGAGCCCGGGGTTCGTGTGCGTGAGCTTGCCGATGTTGTACGCCCACATCGCGCGCGCGTTCGCCGCGCGGTTCTTGGCCGCGGGGTTCGCGTCCGGCTCCTCGCCCTCGGCGTCGTATTCGTCGCCGGTCGGGTACGCTTCCCAAATGTGAATGACCGCGCGTTCCGCGTCGTGCCGCGCTTGTTTGAACGACTTGTCCGAGCCTTCGCCGGTCTCCGGCTGGTCCGGGTAGCCCGCCTTCCACACCCACATCTTTGTCTCGGGGTCCTGCCACAAGGTCGCGGACACATCCTCGATGCCCATGCCCCATTCCTGGGGCTTGCCCTTTTCCTTCGGGTACTTCGTCCAGCGCGTGCGCCTGCCTTTTACCGCCATGCCGGGGTAGTGCTGTCCGTACTGGTACTGTATTCGCCCTTTGGGGTTTGCTTGCATGGGTGTCCACCGATCCTGTCCTTGCTTGTGACCTTTCGCCGCGGCACAGACCTCATGGCCGTGCGCGCGCGTGAAACGCTCCTCTCCGCAGGCAGCGGGGTTCGCTTCGATGAAATCCAGCCGATCCCTGTGCATGGTGATGAGCCGCCCTTCATCGAGCTTGAGGTAAATCCACCCCGGGCCAGGCGGCTTGTAGGCGCCTTCCTCAAGGTGCCAGTCGAACGGCTTGACGACGGTGCCGCTCTTGCCGCTGTCGATCCCGCTGCCAAGCGGCTCGACACGCACGCGGTCGCCCACGCGGAACCGGCGCCGGGGGTTGAACTGCGCGAGCGTCGTGAGCCCCAGGACCCTGCGCGCGTCGGACCGCTGGAACTCGCCCATCACGGCCTCGGCCAAGGGTGTGCGGGCCTCGACGCCCTTCAAGCCCATGAAGTTCCACGAGTGCGGGTAGTGAGAGTAGAAGGCGGATCGCTCATCGCCGGTGAGGGCTTGCAGCAAGCCCCCGGCTTCCGCCGCGTCTTCCGCCGACGCCGCGGGGTGCGTCTTGAGCAACCGCGCCGCGTCGTTCAAGCGGTACAGGGCTTCGGCCTCGATCTTCTCACGCGACCGCGGGTTCTCGTAGGGAAAGGCGGGCACGAGCCGCCGCATCTTCTTGATGTAGGCGATGGCCTCCCGATCCCCCGCGAGCGCGCGCTGTGCGGCAAGGTAGTCCACATCGCTCTCGGGCGGCACGCTCTCGCGCCGACACGCCCAGGAGCAATCCGGGCATCGGTAGCCGCACAGGTCCGCGCAGACCATGTGGAAACGCTCGCCCTTGCCGCCGCATCCGCGGTGATGAACGCCGGAGGCCAATCGCTACCGCCCCCGTTGGATCGGGGGCAGGACCTCCACGGGGAAGCCGAACTCCATGAACAATTCCTCGGCTTGCGCGGCGCCGACCTCATCCGCGGGGAAGTGGTCGCCTGCCAAGCACGCCTCCATGCCCTCCTTTTGCGAGTCGAAGATGAAGAGCTTGATGACGCGCTTGCCGCGCTGCTTGCCGGTGCGGATTTCGGCGTCGTACACACCGTCGCTGCGCGTGACGGTTGCGAGCTGCGCCGTGGGCCTCACGCGCGCCTTCTCTCCCGGCGCTGGGTTCGCCTCCATGTCGCCCTCGTCTTCACCGGCGTCGTCCTCATCCTCCTCTGTGTCGTCGTCATCGTCGTCGGGCTCTTCGCCCGGCGGCGTTGGGCTTGGCGGGAACTTTTCGAGCAGCGCCTTGAGTTCGCGCTTGCCCATCTTGATCGGCGCGAACATCAGGACCTCGCCGGTCTCGGGCGATGTGTCGTCAAGGCCGTGCCCGGTCTTGCGGATGTGCTTGCGCGCGGCGTCCTCGCCTTGGAAGTCGATGCTACATTCGGTGCAGAGGTAGCTCTTCATCGCTCGACCCCCCGCAACCATGAGTGGAAGATGCGGCGCCCGTCCTCGGGGCCGTACTGCTTCTTCATGTTCTTGAGGATGCTCGACCACGGGTACTCTTTCTCGATGCTCTTTGGGATCGCGCCATACGCAAAGGGCCCGTTGTCGCGCGCATGGTTGTGGTGGCCCTTGCTCTCGTGACACACCTTGCAAAGCGATTGGCTTGAGGATGTGTAGGGCTCGAAGCGGTGGCGCGGGTTGCCCTCGAACCCCTTGATCTCGGGCTCTGCCGCGGCGACCGCTGCAAGCAGTTCCTCGCTGCGCGCGAGCAGGTTGGGGTCTGCCGTGATGCGGTCGTAAAGCGCGGTCGTCTTTGGCATCTGCTTGCGGAGGAGCGCGGACTTGTTCGGGTACATGGCCTTGAACGCTTCCCATGTTTGCTGGCCGTCGGAGAGGTTCATGGCGGCAGTTTCGGGGTCGCCCTGCGTCAGCGCGATGTGCGCGCCGATCATCTGGGACCCGAGCATGGCGCGTTCCATGATGCCAACGCCGCGGTCAGGCGGGTTCTTCTTCTTGCGCGCACCCTCAACCGCGCCCTTTGCGACCTCACGGACCGCGCCCTTCGCCGCCTTGACCGCGAGCTTCTTGGCCTGGGGCGCGCCCGCCTTCCACGCCGCGCGCGCGGCAGCGCCAAGCAGCGCGCCGATGGGGTTGTCCATGCGCTGCGAGGCGTAGCCCGCCCTGATCTGCGCTTGGCGGTCCTTGAGGTCGCGCAGAATGGAGTCGGCCTGCGC
>JBGPNV010000078.1:0-9583 GCA_041487695.1 Thermoplasmata archaeon
CAACTTCCTCCAGTCGCTCCGCGAAGACGGCCCCGAAAAGCCCCCCTCCGAAGACGCCTCGCTTGCCGCCCACGTGGTCCAAGCCGTCCTCGACGACATCGCCGACATCCCCCGGCATCCCGGCGAAACTCTCCCCCTCCACACCCTCTCGGAACTTGCCAACGAAGTCACCCCCGCCGCCGTCAACCGCGCCCTTAGCGACCTCTTCAGGGGCGACCCCAAAGGCCCCGCCATCATCGTCCACCCCGCCCGCTACCCCGGCCTCGAATTCGTCCTCATCCGCCTCCCCCCCGGCGGCGCCTCCGGTGCTGCCGTCACCTACGAACTCGTCTGCGCGCCCCCCGAGGCCCTTGCCGCCCAGTCGGGCGCCACACAGAGCCTCCCCCTCCCCGGACAGGCGGCAAGCTACGCCGCGGCCGGGTCCTCCGTCGACCTGTCCGGCAACCTCTGGGAACGCGACGCCATCCCCCCCGCGACCTGGGCCCAAATCCTCACGGAACTCGAGCGGCGCCGCGACCGGCTCCCCCCACCGCCCGCCAACTACCGCAAGAGCCCCGCCTACTTCGACCTTCGAAAACTCCTCCTCGACTCGCCGGACGCCCGCCGCACCTTCCTCGCCGTCAAGTGGCGCGGCAAACCCCCCGCCCTCGCCCTCCTCGCGGCCCTCCTCACCGACCGGGAGCTTACGCCCGACGTCGACACGGACTGCGAGTACCTCGAGGCCGAACTCGGCGATATCGAACGCGGCGACCCCAACTTTGCGCCCCCCGCGGCGCGCTGGACGCTGCCTGGCGCCGTGACCGTTACGCGGACCGCCGCCGGTGGGTCGAGGACCTATGCCGTCACGTGAAAGGCAGCGCGCCCCCGCTCGCCTCGAGGAAAACAAAGCGCCCCGTCGGGGATTCGAACCCCGGCCCCCAGCTCGACAGACTGAGATCCTAGGCCGCTAGACTAACGGGGCAGGAAGGTCGCCCAACTGGGCGGCCCTATAAAAGAATGGCGGGGTTCGAAGCGCTCCTTCCGCGCTTCAAGCCTTCTCGCGGCCCTTGTGCCAGGCCTGCTCCTTGCGGACGAGCCACTCGAAGTTCTCGAAGAGCTCCTTCATGCCGGATTCTTTCTGGAGCGCGTGGACGATGACCTTCGCCTTGTTCCAGAAGGGGCCGACGGCGAAGCGGTCGAAGAAGAGGTCGCCGTTGAGCAGGCGGCTCTTCATGAGGACGCCGGCGGTCTCGAACCAGCCGCAGACGGTCCAGAAGCGGGCGTACTCGTCGGAGTCGTCGGGGTACTTCGTGCGGAAGTCCGTGAGGTCCTTGGCCTCGAACCTGCCGAGGAACCAGTCGCGGGCCGTGGCGAAGTGGGGGGTGAACGTGAGCCCGACCATTTCGAGGAAGACGCGCGCCTCTTCGTAGGAGGGGCCTTCGGGTTTCGTGGGCTTGGGGGGCGGGGGGGCTTGGACGATGATCGTGGGGATCAGGGCCCTTTTGGGGGCGGAGGAGGCGGAGGAGGGCTTCTTCTTGGGTTTGCTCTTGGAGGGCTTTTTCTTCGATGCCATGGAGGGCCACCGGAGCCAAGCAACCGCGACGGGGGCCAAATAAACGTTGAGATGGGGCAGGGAAGGGGCGGGCGAAAGGTTATCGCCAAGGAGAGTGCGGGCGCGGGGTCAGGCGTCGGTGGGGGCGTCGTTGGGGTCGGGTGGGCCGTCGAGGCGCGCGAGGAACAGGGAGGCCTCGCAGAGGTCCTTGAGGGCGGCGTCGTGGTAGTAGCCCCAGAGGAGGGTCCCGGCGGGGTGGAGGAAGTCGAGGGTGAGCGAGAGGATCGTGTCGCGCTCGGAGGGGGTAAGGTCGCCCGCCGAACCGAGGAGGAGGATGGCGGAGTTGGGGCGGGCGGGGCGGAGCGGCTCGAGGGCTGAAAGGGCGGCCTCGACCGCGTGGGGGTAGCCGCGCTGGCGCGTGGAGGTGGCGGAGGCCGCACCGGAGCTTGAGGCGCGGCGGAGGCGGCGTCGGACGCGGGGGAAGTCGGCGGCGGCGGCGGCGCGGTGGAGGGCGGCGACGGGGGCAAAGAGGGCGAGGTCCGCTTTGAGGAGGGCGTCGCGGAACGAGAGGCCGGGGTAGTCGGCAAGGAGGCGCTCGTTGGGGAAGACGGACACGAAGTCGGCGTGGGTGGAGAGGCGGTCGAGGGCGGCGCGCGCGTTTTGCGCCCGGAGCGTGCCCTCGACGGTGAAGGGGTGGGTGGCCAGCGCGACGGTGGTGGCGCGCATTTCGCGGGCAACTTTGGCGACGGTGGGGGTGGAGCCCGAGCCCGTGCCTCCGCCGAGCGCGGTGACGAGGAAGGCGAGGCGGGCGCCCCGCAGCGTCTCGGCGATTTCGAGGCGGGACTCTTCGGCGGCCAGTTCGCCGACGCGGGGGTCGCTGTTCGCGCTGCGGCCGCGACAGATGTTGCGGCCAAGGAGCAGCTTGTGGTGCGCCTTGACGGTGAGGAGGTGTTGGGCGTCCGTGTTGAGGGCGGAGAGCCGGCCGGGGTGGAGGCGGTCGGTAAAGACGCGGGAGACGACGTTGCAGCCGCCGCCGCCGATGCCGAGGACAAGGGAGTCGAGGGGCAGGAAAGGCGGGGGGCGGCCGAGGTCGCCGCGGACCGTTGAGAGGGGCTCCACGCGGTCGGGGGGGACGAGGCCTGCGCTTACGTGCACCCCTCCCGGATGTTGCGACGTGGGAGGGGCGAGGATAAGGTTTGCGGGAGGCAGCGTTGCGCGGAGGTTTGGGGGCCTGGGCGTAGGGAGGGGCGGGGCCTGGGGGCGGCCTGGCCTCGAGGCACGAGGCCCAAATAGGGAAGGAAGCCATGGGGCGCGTGCGTGGCCGGAATGAAGGCGAAGGGGAAGGACGTCCAGTCGTACGTTGAGGGAATCGAACCGACAAAGCGTGCCCATGTGGAAGCGCTACGGAGGTTCGTGAAAGAAGAAGCGCCCTCGCTTGTCGAGCAGATCAAGTGGGGGAACATCTGCTGGATTGGGAAGGGGAACGTCTGCTGGATCATCGTGTACAAGACCCATGTGGACTTCGGTTTCTTCAACGGGGCGAAGCTGAGGGACCCGGAGGGGCTGCTGGAGGGGACGGGGAAAGGCTTGCGGCACATCAAGGTCCGGGGCGACAAGGACATCCGCCCGAAGGAGTTCGCGGCGCTGCTGAAACAGGCCGTGGCGATGGACGGGTAAGGGGGCTCGAAGCCCCGCCGGGCGCTCACCCGCCGAACAGCATCCGCACCGTGGTCCCGCTCGCGAAGGTGTGGAGGAACCCTGTGAAAAGCATTCCCAGCATGAGCCAGTAGTGCCACTTGCGGATGCCCGGCGCGCGCAAGCCCGTCCACTTGGCAAGGACGATCCCGGTGACCCCCATCGTGCCGAGCGCGAGGAGCGACACGACGCCGACGACGATGTCCCAGGTCCAGACGCCGCGGTAGGTCGATGACATGAAGGCCACCGCGTGAATGGCCGTGAGCACGGTGGCGAAGAGCGAGAGGGAGAAGTGGAACGTGAGCCACGGCGGCCACTTGAAGTGCGGCGCGCGCCGGAGGTGCCGGCGGTAGCCCTGGACGGCCGACACGCAGGCGACGCCGAGGGCGGCGAACCCGGTGATGCGCCCGAGGGTGACCCAAAGGTCGAGGGAGGCCGGGTGCGGCGCGGGTGCGACGACGGCGCCGCGGGACGCGCCAATCGGGATGCGCATCGCGAGCTGGTAAGGCAGGTCGGAGGGCTTGCCGCCGGAGGCGTGGATGTGGTGGGCAGTCGCGTTGATGAGGACTGTGATGGACGTGGCGTTGCCTTGGCCGCTCAGCGTGAGGGCGGCCGCGCCGGAACCGGAGGGCTCGAGGCTCGAGAGGCTCCCGGCGGAACTCGCCGTTGGCCGGGACCCGTTGAAGGCCGTCGCTTCGGCCCGGATCCCCACGACCTGGTGCTGCCAGGGGTCCTCGACGGTGAGGTTCACGAGGATGGACGAGCCGACCCGCTGCGCGGACCCCGAGCCTTCAATCGCCTGGAACCCTGCGCCGACATGGCAGCGCTCGCACGAGTCGGACGAAAGGCTCACGGCGCCGCCTGCGCGGCTGCTCGCAAGGCCGGGCCCCGGCCGGACGGCGAGGATCGTGCCCCCGTAGTGGAGGGTCTTTCCGGCAAGCGGCGGGTTGAGGTCGAGCGTGAAAGTCGTGGCGTTCTCGGCCGTTACGCGGACCTCGATGATCGAACCGGTCTTCTGCGACAGGATCTGGAAAGACTGGCCGACGAAGAGTTCGTTTTCCGTGACGATCGTCGTGTTGTTGAAGCTCACGACCTGGGAGAGCCAATAGAGGTAGAGGGAGACCTCCTGGTTGAGTGTGGGCTCGTAGCGCATCAGGACGTTGCCGGAGGGGATGGAGAGGACGGTCGAAGGCCAGGGCTGCGTGGCGACCGGCTCGCCCACGTACGGGGTGCCGTAGGCGCGCTGGAAGGCCGTCGTGGTAAGCTGGTGCGCGCGGGGGTTTTCTTCGGTGCGCTGGATGTACGTGAGCCGGCTGGCGTTCCAGGGGCCATAGGCATCGGCGGGCGGCACGACGATGCTGAAGTTATCTCCCGCTTCGAGGCCCATGAGGGCGCTTTCGAGGCCCGGGACGAGGGAGCCGTCGCCGACGGTTGCGTTCAGCGTCTGAGTGAGCATGAAGGGGTCGCCGCCCTCGATGTGGCCCTGGAGGGTCAGCGTGATGCCGTCGCCGGGGGCGACGAGGACAGGCGCGGGGGAAGGCGCGGGGAAGACCCAGCCGGAAAGGTCGGCGCCAGCGAAAAGCGCGAAGGGCAGCGCGAGGGCGCAGAGGCTCACGGCAAGGACAAGGACCGATTTCCGGCGGGCGGCGGGGGGGACGACGGGTTTCTCGGGCGCTTCCTCGCCCGCGCGCCTCGAGAGCCCTGGAAGGAGGCGGGCCCCCTCGCGCGCCTCGCGTTCCCGCCGCCGTCGGTCGCGCGCGCGTATGCGGGCGCGGCGGGCGCGCGCGACTTCCTTGCCGGTGCGTGCCATGAGGAGACCGGCACCCGCTTCCGGGAGGCGAATAAAGATGTTGGGAAATGCGGGGCCGGAGGATGGGCGCCGAGTCGGTTTGGATCAAACCGCGAAGAGTCCGGGACTTCAAGCCGGGCTGCTCTCTCAGCCGCCCTGCTCGTCCTGCCAACCGCCGGCGCTTTCACCGGACTCGATGACGGCGCCCGGCCGCGGGTAGACGCTGACGGAGCGCCCCTTCTTTTCGGCGGTAACGTACCCGAGGTTGTTGAGGCGGGCGACGGAGCGGCCCACGGCGCTCGGGGAGCGGCCGAGGCGGCTCGAGAGCTCGCCGGGGGTGATGCCGGGGTCTTCGGCCACAACGCTGAGGACCGCGCGGTCGCCGTCGGTGATGCCGTAGGCGTCGTGCTCGAAGGGTTGGTCGGTCGGGAAGAATCGGGTGAGCGCGCCCGAAGGCTCCGCGCGGATGTACCCGCCCTTCTCGAGGATGTGGAGGTGGTGGATGGCCGTGCCGTGAGCCGCGTGCGTGCGCCGGCGGAGTTCCGCGAGGTGGATGCCGGGCTCGTCGGCGATGACCTGGTAGAGTCGCCCGCGGACGAAATGGTCGAGGAGCGACTCGCGCTTGAGGCGGGCGAAGACCGAGCCGATGAGGCCGGCAAAGAGGAGGTAGCGCCCGCGCTCGGTGAGCCCGAAGGCGAGGCCGACGACGAGGACTCCAAGGAGCGCGAAGGCAAGGATGGGGGGGAACGGGGCCGCGGCGGTCTCGATGGGCGGCTGCGCGGGCGCGCGGACGTTGAAGCTTGCGGACACGTTCCGCGAGACCTCGCCGTTGCTCGCGCGGGCTTCAAGCGTGTGGGTGCCCGGCGCGGCCGTAAGGCCCGTCACCGTCGCTCCCTCGCCGACCCTGGCACCGTCGATGAACCATTCGACGGTGACGCCCGCCGGCACCGACGTCGAGGCAAGGAGGTTGAGCGAGAAGGTCGACCCCGCGTCGATCTCCGCAGGTTGTGCGCCGTTGAGGAGGATTCCAAGGAGCGTGGGTACGGGGGGCAGCGGGTCCGGCACAGTGAGCAGTTCGTTTGCCGTGCCGACTCGCCCGTAGCCGTCGGTGACCGTCACGGTCACGGCGTAGAGGCCCGGCTGCAGGCTGGTCGGCCATTGGAGGGCGAAGCGCCCGTCAACGACGGCCGCGCGGAAGGGCGGGGGGCCAACCGAGGTGAGGGAAACGCTCGCGAAGATTGCTGCCGAGGTGGCGGGCTGCACGCCCAGAGTGACCGTGCCGTTGATCCACGCGTTGCCCGCGCGGTTGGCAAAAAGGGAAAGCGAAAGGGTGGGCACGATCGCCGGGTTCCAAATAGTGACCGGGATCCGAAGCTCCGTAGTGGCACCCCACGCGTCGGTGACCCAGACGACCGCCTCGTAGGGGAGGCGCTCGTCAAGGGTCGAGGCGGAAAGCGTGATCGTCCCGGCAAGCCCGTCGACGGCGACAGAAAGGGCGGGGGCGGATGTTACAGCGCTCCAACTGAGCGCGTCGTTATCTGCGTCGAAGGCCGGCACGCGGATTACCAAGGAGGCTCCGAGAGCAAGCGTGACCGGCCCGGGGTCCTCGACCTGCGGCGCGTGGTTCGTGGGGTTTGGTGCGACCTCGAGGCGCACGGGCGGCGATGTGTAGCTTGCGCCCCACGTGTCGGTCACGACGATGAAGAGCGTCAGGTTCGTTGGCGGGACGGCCCCTTCAAACGTGACTTTGAGGATGGTGCCGGAGACCGACGCGTTGACCTCGGACCAAGCGGCTTCACCGCCCTCAACGACATCGAACGAAAGCTCGTCGGCGAACTGGTCGTCGGAGAAATACGCCCGGAGGTCGATGAGGACCTCGCCCGTCGCGCCAGCATCGACGCGCAAGACCGGGATAGATCGGGTGGGCGCTGGCGGCGCGTTAGCCGGCGCGACAACTCGTAGGCAGACCTGGTTCGACGTCTGGGTTGAGCCGTTCACATCCGTGGCGCGGAGGGCAAAGCACACCGTGCCCGTCCACGAGGATGTCCCGTCGTTCGAGGCCGAAAGGGAGGACCCGTTCAGCCATACGGCCGTGGTGTTCCAGCCGTCGGAAGCCGAGGCGTTCACGACGGCATAGGTGAGGGGCAGGCCATTGGGGTCGGCGAAGTAGTCGTCGGCGTTGAGCGCGTCAGCGAGCGTGGCCCCAACGGGAAGCGTCAGGTTGTCGATGGGCCCACTGAAGGTGGGGCGCAGGTCGCGCGCGAGGACGTGGATCGTGAAGTTGTTGCTCCAAGCGTAGCGGGCCGAGGGGTCGCGAGCGGAGATGGCAAGGTCCAAGGTGCCTTCCCAGCCCGTCGAGGTCGACCGGACGCCGATGCGCGTGCCGTTGAAAAGGACCTGGACGTAGAGCCACCCCGTCGCGTTCGCGTCGACCTTGGCAACCGCGAAGTTGAGCGCGTCGCCGTCGGCGTCCGAAAAGGAGGGGCCGAAGTCGTAGGCCGAGAGGTTGGACTGGCCTTGGATCACGTAGAGGTCGGAAAGCGAACCCGAAAAGAGGGGCGCGCGGTTAGGCTGGGCGATTACATAGACGTAAAACGTGAGCCCGCCGACGCACCGCGAATAGGCGTCGCACGTATAAACCGAGAAGCCAAGCATGCCGGTCCACACAGGGCTTGTCGATTCGAAGTCGAGGAAGCTGCCATTCACAAGCGCGTTGAGGGGTGGGGTGGTGTTATTCCCGCAGACCCCGCAGTACCACAGGTCTGCGAAAAACGTGAGCGGGTCGCCCTCGGGGTCGGCAAAATACTCCGAGAGGTTGACGAGCGCGTAGGTTGTGATGCCGCGCACGACGGTCTGGTCCGGGATCGTGCCGACGACTGTGGGCGGCGCGTTGACGATGATCGTGAAGGTGTTGCTCTCGGTCGAGAGTCCGACGGTGTCGACGGCGCGCAAGAGGCCAGTGAGGTTCCCGGACCAGTTGCCCGACGTGTAGACATAGAGGCGGCCCGCCGTAAGGTTTTGCGAGCCGTTTTGTCCCGTCACGGTGACATAGGTCCAGCCTGTCGCGTTTGGGGCGCTCGGCACGAAGGTGATCGTCATGGGTTCGCCGTCAGGCTCCGTGAAGTACCGCGAGGTCGCCGAGGTCGAACTGTTGACCCCGACGACGACGTCGTTCGCCGGACCGGAGAAGACGGGCGCCTCGTCCGCCCGGACCGTGAGGGTCACATTGTTGCTCTCGGCCCACGCACCGCCGCCGTCAGTCGCGCGCACGCGGAACGAGAGGTTGCCCATCCAGCCGTTCGAGGACGTGAAGACGAAGTACCCGAGGCTAACGTTGACCGTGACGTTTGCCCAGCCCGGGTCCGAGGCATTCACGCGCACGACCGAGAAGCTGAACGTCTCGTTGTAGTCGGGGTCCACGAAGTAGCTCCAGAGGTTCGCGTACGGGGTGCTGGTGAGGTTGACCGTAACCGTGTAGTCGGAAATCGTTCCGTTGAAGGAGGGCGCCCGGTTTTGGTAGACCTCCAGGACGATGTTGTTCGAGGAGGCGGTCTGGTTGGCGGGATCCGTGGCGTCGATGTGGAAGGAGAGGTTGCCCGTCCAGCTGTTGGTGGCCGAAAAGCCGAGGTACGAGCTGTTGAAAGCGGCGGTCACGTTGCTCCAGCCGAAGTCCGAGGCGTTGGTCTTCACAAGCGAGTAGTTGAGGGGGTCGCCGTCGGCGTCGGAAAAGTAGTAGGGGAGGTAGAGGAGCGTGGGGCTTGAGGTGTTTTGCTTGAGGCTGAGGTCCGGGGCCGGGCCCGAGAACGAGGGCGCGGAGGCGTTGGACGAGGTCGGGTGGGTGTAGGTGACGGAGAGGCCCGAGAGCGTGATGTTCCAACCGCTGGAGGGTGGGCAGGACATAACAAGGAGCGGCACGGAGACGTTCCCGCTCGAGAGGTTTTGCAGGGCGATGTAGTCGTTCCATGAAGCCGCTGTGAGGTTCATGTTTTGGCTGGACGTGTTGCTGTCAAGTGTCGCGTTGTCCTCAACGGAGCCGTCGTTCCCGACATCGACCCGCACCCAGCCGGTCTTGGCTGCGAGGTTGTCGGGGCTTGAGGCGGTGAGGCCCGCGAGCGAAACGTTGGCGTCGAACGGGAGCTTCACGGTCGTCGAGTTCGAGGAGGATTGGCAGGAGCCGAAGTACAGCGAGGTCGTGTTGGCTCCGGAACCAAACTTCGTGACCGTGACGGTCGTGGTGCCGGCCGCGGCGGGCGTGGGCAAGGCGGCGGCAAGGAGGACCACGACGAGGGCGAAGGCAAGCGAGCGTGAAGCCGCTCGGCCCCGCAATTGGTCAGGCTTCTTTCCAGCTCGGAGCGCGCCACGTTGCAAGGACTGCCCCCGGAGTCTCTTGCCGGGGCGCCTATAAAGCCAACTTGGACGGTGGGCGGGAGCGGCGTTTGAACATTGTGGATGGCCGCCCGCCCATCCGCCTTCCACCCGCCGCGCGGATGGTCTCTTACTTCAGCTCGAGCACGCGGTGCCCCTTGGACAAAAGCTCGACGAGGTCGTCCTCGCCGACATCGAGCGCG
>JBGPNV010000079.1:0-9549 GCA_041487695.1 Thermoplasmata archaeon
CGGCCGGGACCTCGCCGCCGCAGGGGTTTGAGGCGAAGAGCCTGCCCGGCCAGCCGGTGGCCTACACCGTCCACCACGGACGCGCCGACGCACTCTACGCCGCCGAGTCCGTGCTCGCTGGCTGGGTGAAGATGAAGTCGCTCGCATTCGGCGGCGAAGTCCGCCGAATCTACCTGAAGCGGGGCAAGAACCCGCGCAAGGATGTGACGGAGGTCCAGATTCCTCTCTCGCGCTAGGCGGAGGGCCGTTGGGCGCCCGCGGCGCGAGTGGCCGCGACATCGACGCGCTTTACCCCTTCGGACGCCCGCCGCACGGCGGCCTCGAGGCCCTCGTTGGGGTCGGGCGAGTGCACGTCGATCGTGACCGCGCGACGGAGGAACGGGGCCTCGAGCGCACCGGCGGCGAGCGCGACCGCGCCCTCGCGCTCGGCCCACACGCCGGCGACGATCGCGTCCTCGATGGTGGCGGCCGCGTACTCCTTCACGGGCGTGCCGGTCTCCTTGGCGATCCGGTCGCGGTCCAAGCGGGCGAGGGTCGAAGGGGGAGCCACGACGGCGACGAAACCGTTCGCGCGGCCGCCTTCGAGCGCGATGATCGCCCGGACGCAGAGGCGGACGGTGCGGAGGTTCGGCTCGTGCTCGCCCGAGAGGAGCTTGTAGATCGTGGGCTGGGGGATCCCCGACGCCTCGGCGAACTCGACGACCGAGACGCGGAGGTCGTCTTTCAGGACCGCGCGCAGCGTCGCAGGGAACGCGTCGGCGTCCTCCATCATTGCGCGCATGAGTTTGTGGACCGCGCCCATTGCGCCGGCCATGGGGCCAGAGTCTTAAAGGCTTCCGAGGCAAGGCCTGCGGGCGCCTCACATGGCGCGGCCGAGCAGCCTCGTTTTGAGCGCGTTGGCCGCCGCTCGGCGCGCGGCGTCCTCACCCCACGAGCCGACGGCGCGCAGGACGCCCGCGCGGTCGGCGGCCGCGAGGTTCACAAGGGCGCGGACCACGGCGCGCGCCACCATGGGGCGTTCGTCCGAGGCGAGCTTGCGCAGGAGGGGCAGGGCCGCCTCGGCGTGGCGGCGTGCCTCGGCCGCCGTAAGGGCCGACGCGACGTTCCACCGCGTCCACTCGTCGGAGGCCTTGGCCCACCGTGCCAGCCGCTTCAAGGTAACCTGGGGCGCGGCGCAGAGCAGGCCGTCGCCCAACGCGAACGGGCCGAGGTTGCGGCGGACGTACTCGTCGGAATCGGATGCGAGGGGCTCGAGCAGGTCGAGCAGCGCCTCGGCCCTCTCCGGGATGACCCGGGCGCTGAGCTTCACCGCAACCACGGCTGCACGCCGCCGGTTGGCGGACTTGGACCTCGCCCACGCGCGCAGGACGACGAGGAACGCGTCGGGCTGACGGACGAGGAGGCGCGAGAGCACGCCGGCCGCCGTCTCGCGTACCTCCCAGTTCTCGTCCTCGGCGCAGACCTGGAGGATGCCGAGGACTTCGGCCGGCCGCCGGTCGAAGGCGTCGGCGTGCAGCGCGCACAAGTGCGCGGCAAACTGCTTCGCGATCGGCTCGCTGCGCCTCCCGAGCTCCACGGCCCACAGGATGGCCGGCCTTGCGTCCCTCAGCTCGGCCTCCGCGACCTTGTAGAGCGCGAACTTGTGGGCGCCGCGCAGCGAGCCGGCGTGCGCTGTCGTGAGCGGGGCCAGGGCGCGCAGGAGGCCGTCGGCGTCAAGGGCGCGGACGGCGGTCGTGACCCGGGGCGGCAAGAGAGGTCGCCGCCGGCTCCGCGCGGGGCGGGAGGGTCGTGCGCGGGCCATCGCGCCCGAAGAGGGCGCCCTGCCATCTCAACTTTCGCCGCGGGGCTCCAAGGGCCGCTGCGCGTCCGGCTCGCCGGATTTCTTGTGTTTGCGCTTCGACCGAGCGCGGACCAAGAGGCCGCCGCCCGCCGCCGCGACAATCACCACGCCGAAGAGGACGAGGGCCCCGAGGTCGCCGCCGGGGAAATCGCCAAAGAAGCTGCCGCCCGCGAGGTCCATCCGCAGCGCGCTCGAGTTCGAATTGCCGGCCGTGTCGGTCATGACGACGGTCACCGTGACGCCGCCGACGGCGAGGAAGCGGTGCGCCACGCGGGACCCCGAAGCGACCTCGCCGTCCCCGAACTGCCATGTGTAGGTGAGGGGCGTGCTGAAGTCCTCCCCGACGACCTCGAACACGACTTCCTGCTTCACGGTGGCAGGGACGACGATGTTCTCGCCGGGCGCGATCTCGACGGGCGCGTGGCCGGGGACGATGACGCGCAGCGTCGTGAGCCGTGGGCCGCTGCGGTCGCGGACATCGAGGACGACGGAGGTCGTGCCGCAGTTGGCTGTGGCGTCGCACAGGCGCAGGGTCAGGTTGTGCGGCCCGGAGCCCACAAACGTGGTCGTGAGGGCCGGCCAAGCCGTGCTGTTGTAGGCGCGGCCATCGTCGACCCACGACCAGAGGGCCGAGGAAGTGTTGACCCCCGCGGGGTCGTGGGACTGCGAGGCGTCGATCGTGAAGGGGAAGCCGAGGTCCGGCAGGGCGAAGTTCAGGAACTGGACCTCGGGCGGCTGCGTGTCGAACGCGAGGAAACTCGCGTTGGCGAAAGCCCGGTTCCCCGAGCGGTCTTCAAGGGTGAGCGCGAGCGTGAAAACGCCGAGCTGCTCGACGGGCACGGTGAAGGAAAGGGAGGCCGAGGAGCCGCTGAGGTGGAGGCCGGAGGGTCCCGTGAGATTCCACAGGACCGCGGCGCCGGCGGGGAACTGCGGGTCGTTGTCGCGTGCGCCCACGAGCGCGACCGAGAGGTTCGAGCCAAGCTCGGGCGTGCCGAGGACGAGCGCGCCTGGACTTGGCGCCACACGGTCGCGCACGAACACCGTGAACACGTATTCGTCGAGGGCGCCGAAGCTGCCCACGACGCTGAGGCGCACGGAAAAGTTGCCCGTGAGGTTCGGGGACCACAGGAAGAGCGCGCCCGACCCCGTGTCGTTGGCAAGCGGCACGTCCACGATCCAATAGATGTCGCCAAGGAGAATGTCGTCGAAGGACGACGTCGCGTTGAAGGGGCCCTCGACGCCGACATCGAAGACGGGCGAGGGCACGACAACGGCGGCCGGCTCGTTGTCGCGGCGCGAGACGAGGGGCTTTGCGTCCTGCCCCGTCCCGTCGGAGAGATTGTAGGGGATGTCGACGAAGGCGTCGCCATTCACGTTTGGCGAGGTGAACCCCGACCAGAAATTCCCGAAACCGGGCTCGAAGAAGAGGAAGCTTGGCGAGGCGGGCGCCGAGGCGTGGGGCCCCGTGTTGTCGATGAAGGAGTTGCGCGAGGCGCTGCCCGTCGTGTTGCGGGCAAGGAGCCCGAAGGAAGCGGAGTGGCTAAACGCCGAGTCCACGGTCGTGATGCCCGCGCAGTCGGTCATCGAGAAGCCGATGTCCGACCCGTCGGCGATGAGGTTGCGCACGAAGCCGGCTTGGACACGCGTGAAGTTGACGCCGGCCCCGGCCGCGGTGACGGAAGCCGAGCGCAATGTCACGTTCGAGGCGCCGGCCACCCGGATGCCCTCGCCCCCGGTCGCCTCGATCCACAGGTGGTCGAAGAGGATGTCCTGCGCCGCCGAAAAGAAGGCGCCCGACTGGACGACGATGCCTTCGCCGACATTCCGGGCGGTGAACTCGCGCACGGTGAGGCCGTGCGTGCCCAGCGCCGTGAGCCCGACGTCCGCGTCTTCGACAAGGACGCGTTCGACACGCACATTCGAGGACCCGAGGATGTAGACGCCGACGCCCTTCAGGCGCAGGTCGGTGAGGTTCGCGCCGTTCACCGACGAGATGACGACGAGGCCCGCGTCATCGAAGGCGCCCACCTCGACCCCCGCGGCGTTCGAAATCCAGAGGAAGGCCTTGCCCTCGAGCGTGTTCGAGCGGTCGACGTCGGCGGTCGGCGGGGCGCTCTGGGGACCGAAGGCCAGCGCACGGGCGCAGGCCGATAGGGTGTTGCCGCGGAGCAGCGCGTTGGTTACATTGTTGAAAAACAGGCAGGCACCGGAGGGGGAAGTCAAGCGGTTCCAGCCGAGGAAGGCCGCCGAGGACTCGTCGAGGCTCAACGCCCGGGTCGCCCCCTCAAGCTGGCTGTCGCGCAGCGTGACGCGCGCGGTGCCGCTCTGTTCGAAGGCCACGCCGCCTGTGCTCGCCAGCGTCGCGTTGTGGAAGACGAGGTCCGCGCCGCCCGACCCCGTAATGGCGGCACCCGAAGACGTGATCGAAAGGGGCCCTAAAGTGGAGGCGCGCAGGAGGTCCGTCCGGATTCCGACCGTCACATTGGTGGCAACGACCCTCGAGACCACCGCGCCCCCTACGGAAGCCTGGAACCACAGGCCGCCCCCGGCGAAGTTCGTGAACGTGACATTGTCGACAAGGGTGGCGAGGGCCCCCCGTTCGATGAGACCCCAGCCCGCGCCCGACATCACGGAGTCCTTCAGCGAAAGGGACGCGGTGTCGTTCGTGGCGACACACCAGGTGCCGCACCCCAAGAGCTCCGCGAATTGCGCGTCGAGGCTTGCGATGCCGAGCATCGTGACGGCGCCGTCGGCGTCGAGGATGCGGGCGTGCCGGAGGGTGAGCTCGGACCCGTTCTGGAGGACGAAGCCGCCCCAGGAGGACGCGTTGCCGCCCACGCGTGCGCGGACAACGGCGGGGCCAAAGCCCGAGCTTGTCGCCGAGATTGCGCCGCCGTCGCCGATGATGTGCGCGCCGTTGTCGACCTGGAGGTCCACGCCGTCGCTGATGAGGAGGAACCCGCCGGGCTGCACGTGGAAGTCGTGGTCGAGGATGTAGGGGGAGCCGGCGGTCTCAAGGATAAGGAGCGACGAGGTCGAGCTGTTCGTGATCACCGTGTCGGCGGAGGCGGGCGAGGCGGCAAGGCCAAGGGCCGCAAGAGCGAGGAGTGCGCAGCAAAAAAGGAGCGGGCGTCGGACACCGAGGCCGTCACAGGGGTGGGCGGTCGGGGTTTGCGCGCCAGTCATCGCGGGAAGACCTCCGCTTGGGCTTTAAAGCGTGCGCCAGAGGGACGCGTGAGCGCGTCGGCGTCACTTGGCAGAGTGGCCGTTCTCGATCGGCGGGAGCCAGTCGAGGAGCTTGCCAAGGTCGTCAAGGCGCTCGGTCGGCTTCGTGGCCGTCTCCTTGACTTGGCCGGGTGGAGTAAAAAGGACGGTCGCGACACCCGCGGCCTTCCCCGCGCCGAGGTCGGCCTCGCCGTCGCCGACGATGATCGCGTCCGCGGGCTTCATGCCGAACTTCGCAAGGGCCTTGTGGACGGGGATCGGGGAGGGCTTCACGGGGTCGCCGTTGTTCCGGCCCACGACAAGCTCGATCGGCGGGAACCCGAAGCGCTTCAGGGCTTCCGCGATCGAGCGCGGGTTGTTGTTCGAGACGATGGCGATCTTGTAGCCGCGGCGGATGAGTTCCGTAACGACCTCGGTCGCGCGGGGCAGCGCATGGGAGTTGTCGAGCGCCGCGTTCTCCGTGTCCTCGACGAGCTTGAAGGCCTCGGTGCGGAAAGCCGTGGCGTCGTGCTCCTTGCCCTGGTCGTTGAGCGCCTTGAAGGCCTGCCCGATTCCGCGGAGGACCCACTTCTCGTCGAAGGGCACGCCGTACCTCGAAGCGATGGCCTGGACGTTGACGCGGAGTTCTTCCCAGTCGGCCCCCAAATGGATGAGGGTCTGGTCAAAGTCGAAAAGCACGACCTTGACGGCCTTGGGCAGGGGCACGAGGCGGGCTACTGACGTCTAGTATCTGAACATTGCGCCCGCCGTACCGGAGAAAGTGACGGCTGGCCCGCGCTCCCCAGCACCTCGCGAGTCGCGAGGAAAATCTCGCATGGAATAGGCGGAGGCGAGGGTACTTCCGGCCCTGGCCCCATGCCGTGACGGTTCGCCCACGCACTAATGCGCGACCCGAGCCTTTGCAGGCGCCTTGCGCCTCTTGGCACCGCCGGCCTTGGCCGGCGCGTCGTCGGCAAGCACGAAGTACACATCCGTGGGCGAGATCTTTGCCTTCCGCAGGAACTTGAGCTTGACCTTCTTCCCGATCCAACTCAAGTCCGGCTTTTCCGGGTCGACGCCGAAGAGCCGCCCGAGGAAGAGGGTATCGACGCCCGGCCACTCGATCATGACAAGCACGTAAGGGCACTGGTCAAGGAACGCCTCCGACCCGAAGTAGCACACCGTGAACGAGTGGATGACGGCCTCCTTGGGAAGCTCGACCCACTTCATCTTGGTCCCGCACCGCATGCAGTGGCCGCGGGGCGTGCCCGGCGCCCACTTGCAGCGCGGGCAGCGGGTCGAGAGGAACCGGCCGTTCGTGAGCCCCGCGAAGAAGGGCGAGTCCTGCCCGTACGAGTGGACGTAGACGATGTTGTAGGGCTGCTTGACGACGAGCGGCGACATCTTGTCGAGCCCCGCGAGGTCGAGGGGCATCGGGATGCGGAAGACCTGGCCGGCCTCCATCGTCTCTTCGACCTTTGTGGGGAGCTTCGCCATGTCAGTGCCTCCTTTCGAGCACGCTCACGGTCACGTAGGTCCCGGTCCCCGCGTGGCTGTGGATGAGCCCACGCTCGGCGCCCGGCACCTGCAGTTTGCGGTTCCCCAAGTGCTGCTTGATGCGCCCTTGGAGCTGCCAGAAGGCGAAGACGGCCTGCATGAGGCCGGTCGCGCCCACGGGGTGGCCGCACGCGAGCAGCCCGCCCGACGGGTTCACGGGGATCTGCCCGGGCTCGTCGGTGAACGTGAGCCCGTAGTCGACGCCCTTGAGGAACGGCGCGCCCGACTCGACGAACTTGCCGCCGTCGCCGTACTTGCAAAGGCCCATGTCCTCGTAGGTCTGGATTTCCGACGAGGTGTAGGCGTCGTGGAGTTCGATGAACGAGATGTCGTTCTTGGGGTCGGAGATCTTCGCCATCTCGTAGGCCTCCTTCGAGGCCTGGCGGCCCGCGCGGAAGCTGTGGATCCCCGGGTAGGCGAGCTTGCCGCCCTTGAACCTCTTGCCGACGTAGTCGGACGCCTTCTCGTGGGGCAGCAGGATGACGTCGCCTTGGGGCCGGTCGGCCATACGCATGGCGTCCGTGCCGCATCCGACACCGGTGACCTCGACGGGCCGGTCGGTGAGTTTCCAGGCCGTGTCCTCGTCGCAGAGGATGGCGACGGCGGCGCCGTCGGACATCGCGCAGATGTCGAGGCGCGTGAGGGGCCATGCGACCATGGGGCTCTTGCGCACGTCGTCGACGGTGAGCCGGGCGGCCTGCTGCGCGTAGGGGTTGTACATCGCGTTCATGTGGTTCTTGATCGAAACCTTCGCGAGCTGCTCGACGGTCGTGCCGTACTCGTACATGTGGCGCGCGACCATCATCGCGTAGTAGCCGCTGTAGAAGCCACCGACGGGGTAGTCGAAGGAGATGTCGGAGGCCAGCGCAATGAACTCGTTGCCCTTCCAGGTCTCGACGCTCGACATCGTCTCCCAGCCGTAGACGACGCACAGGTCGTAGCGCCCGGAGGCGACGCCCTCCCAGCCAGCTTGGAACCCCAAGCCGCCGGTCGCGCCGCCGCCTTCGATGCGCTTCGAGGACTTCGGGATGAAGCGGAGGTAGTCCTGGATCATGGCGCCGGCCTTGAGCTGGCGCATGAAGTGGTCGGAAAAGTACGCGCCCACGGTGCCGTCGACGTCCTTGTCCTTCATCTTCGGTACGTCCTTGCGGGCGTAGTCATAGGCCTCCTTCACCATGGGCTGGAAGGTAACCTCGGGGCGCGCCTTTGCGAACTTGCTCATCCCGCCAGCTACCATGAAAACCTTGTCGCCCACGATCTCACCTTGGAAAGTGGCACCGAATCGCCGGAGGGGTATTAAGCCCTCGCGATGGGCACAGGCGGCCACGGCGACGAGGCTCAGGGCTCTTCGGTCCGGGGCTCTCTTGATCCCATCGGGCGGCTCCTTGGATCCTTCGCCGGTCGGTCCCCCTGGGCGAAATTCTTATCTATACACAGACTACACACAGATTGCGTGAGCTTCAAGACAATTTCCATTAGCACGACGGTCTACCGACAGTTGCGGTCGCGGAAGCGGACCGGCGAAAGCTTCACCGACGTGATCGCCCGCCTCCTCAGCCAACAGCAGCAGCCGCTAAGCCGGCATGCCGGTGCCTGGAAGCCCATGGCCAAGGCGGAGATCGATGAGGTCCGGCGCCGCGTCGACGAGTTGCGCCACCAGGGGCCGCAGGAACGGGCAGCGCGATGACGGTCCTGCTCGACACATCCTTCCTCATCGACCTGCTCGCCGGCGAGCCATCGGCACGGGCGCTCGCCGGAGCAAACCAGGAGCCCGCGGCCATCTCGTCCCTCTCCTTTTACGAACTCCTGTATTCGGTCGCTTCGCGGAAGAAAGCCGCGCTTGCCGAGGCGCTTGCCGGGGACTATGCGGTGCTGCCCGTGGACTTCGATGTTTGTGTGATGGCCGCGAGCATGCAACGGGCCCTGCGTTCGGGAGGCGACATGATTCCCGTTCTCGACGCGCTGCTGGCGGCGACGGCGGTGCTTGCCGATGCGCGCATCGTTACGCGTGACGAACATTTCGACCGGATACCGGGACAATTCGGGCTGCGCGTGCAGTCGTACTGACGCTCCCGCCGCCGCCCCCCTAACTCCCGTGCGTCAATGGGTCGGGTCCCCCGTGCCTTCGTCCTCCAAGGACGGCACCCGCCCCATGAAGAACCCGCGGTCGCCCACCTGCAAGAGGCCTTCGCGATGGTCGAGGAGCCACGACCAGAGCGGCCTCAGCGCGCCCCCAGGCGTTTCCAGGCCGAGCCCGGGCGCCAGAAGGTGGGCGACGAGGACGTGGCTGGACTTGTCGACGACTTGCAGCGCCTCCTTGTTGCGGACCTTCCTACCCACGACCAGGACGGCTCGAAGCACGTCGGCCTCCGCGGCGAAGGCCGCGTCGCTTCGCGAGACGACCTGCAGCCTGGCGAGGGCTTCGCCCATTCGCCCGATGTGGCACGTTGTTTGGTCAGCCTCAACCAGGTCGGAGAATTGGAACCCGGGGTGCCCGGCCCGAACACCATAGCCGAGCTCCACGAGCGTTAGGCCCCGACGGTCGGACACGAAGTATCGGGGCGTGCCAAGCTCGTCCATCGCGCTCTGGGAATCGGCCGCCGCCACATGGCTTTGCCGGTTTCCCAAGATATATGACGGCAGGACGCCTGGCAAGGGCGTTCGGGTGGCTCGCGATGGGGTCGGTCAAGGCCAGCGTTCTCGACGCCATCGGCAACACGCCGATCGTGCGGCTCAACCGCATCACGAGGGGGATCGCCGCCACCATCGCGGTCAAAGTCGAGGCGATGAACCCGGGGCGCAGCGTGAAGGACCGCATCGCCGTGGCGCTCGTCGAGGAGGCCGAGCGCAAGGGCCTCTTGAAGAGAGGCGGAACGATCGTCGAGCCGACCTCCGGCAACACGGGCGTTGCGCTCGCGCTCGTGGCGGCCGTGAAGGGCTACAAGTGC
>JBGPNV010000080.1:0-9520 GCA_041487695.1 Thermoplasmata archaeon
CGGCGTGAACGACACGACGGGCAGCGCCGGGTCGAAGAGGTAGATGATGCCGAGCCCCGCGACCGCCGCCGCAACAAGCGGGTTGTCGATGTCGAAGAACTGGACGGCGCCGAGCTTTTTCGGCGGGTTGGCCGCAAGCTTAAGCAGGCCGGCGCGCACTTGACGCCGGTATTCGTCCGCGATGCGCCCTGCCCTCTCGCGCGCGGCCACGTCCCCGAGCGCCACCGCAATCGCGGTCGAGGGCTCGCCGCTCCGCCCCGCGCTGTTCACGAGCGCCTGGAGGTCCTTCGCCGTCGGCGGGCCGCTCGTGAGGACGACGCGCTGCGTCGTGACCTCCTCGGCGTAGACGGGCTCAACGTGGTGCTCAAGGAGCAGGGTTACCAGCCGCGACGCCAGCGCGCGTGCCTCGTCGGCGGGGATTTCCGAGACCCGCGTGTCCGGAGGGACGGCGACCTCGCGCAGGAGCCGGCGCGCTTCGGCCTCGTCGCCCGTGATCCCAGGGAGGAACGGGTCGTTCGAGCGCACAAGCGCGTCGAGCACGTCCTCGCCGTCGAGGTTGAGGCCCTTCACGACCCGGAAGTAGCCCCCCCTCTCGCCGGCTTCGACGATCCGCCGGAGCGCCCCTCGGAAGCCCCCGACATGCTGGCGGTCGCCGATCGCGCCGGCGACGGCGAGGGGCACCAGGTCGGCATTTGCGCTGTCAAGGGCAAGCGCGAAGAGGAAGGAGGTCGAGGCGCCGCAAAGCTCGAGCGTGCCGTCCACGCCATGGAGGTGGCCGTTGACTTGGAAGAAGCGCGCGTCGTCGCGCCTTGAGATGGGCACGTGGTGGTCGAGGACCACGACGAGGGTGCCGGCGTCCGCGATGGGCTCCAGCAGGTCGGCCTGCCCCGACCCGAGGTCCGAGGTGACGAGGACCTTAGGCGCCTCGGCGGCAAGGGCGTCGGCCACCCTGCGGTCGAGGCCGCGCAGGGCCGTGAGGTGGAAGCGCCGCTTCTCGCGCGTGAAGGCGCGCACGAGGATCGCGCCTGCCGAAAGCCCGTCGGCGTCGGAATCGACAACGACGCGGATGAGCCCCTCGGTCGCGCGGACCGCCTCGACAGAGGCGCGCAGGCGAAGGGCCATCCCGCGGCCGACGAGTTCTTCGAGCGCCGCGGGCGCCCCCCCACCGGGGGCCGTCATCGGCGACCTACTCCACGATCAGCTTGGCGGTTGAAAGGGAGTAACGCCACGTGGAGGGCATGCGCCCTTCGCGCTGGTAGTAGTTCACGAGGCGGCGGATCTTCGCCTCGATGTTTTGCAGGGCGTGTTGGTTGTGGAGGTCCTTTTCGTTCTTCTGGATGTGCCGGTCCAGGTTGACGGCTTTTCGAAGCAGGCTCATCAGGTCGTCGGGGACGTCCGGCGTGAGCTTCTGCACCTTCAAGATCGCCTCGAGGCGCTTGCCGGTCGCAAGTCGCACGGAAGGGATCGCGTGGCTGTCGCGCAGCTTGAGGCCGATCTTCGCGGCGGTGAGGCCGTCGCGGTGGTACTTGGCAATGAAGTCCTCGACCTCCTTGCTGGTGAGCGTGACCCAGTCCGGGTTCGCCTTCACCTGCGGGCGCTTCGAGCTCGACTTGCCCTTGCCTCGCGTGTGGACTCGGGCCATCTTTTCCCCTCGGGGTTTTTCGGGCTATGCCCTACTGCTATAAGAATTTGAAGGGGCGGGGAAAGCACGGAGCCAGCTAGTCGGATTTCGGCTCCGTCAGGGCGTCTCCCGGGGCATCGGCGGCCTGCGCCTCGCCGGGGCCTGCGGCACTCTCGGGGCCTTCGGTTGGCGGGGCCGGGGCGCTTGGTTCCAACGCAAGGCCCGGTGGCGGTTCGACCGCGTAGGCGGCGGGCGCGGGCGGGGGCGCGCGCATCGCCTCGATCTTCTGCGTCGCGATCCGCTTGAGGCCCGGCACGCACTCGTGGTTGCCCGCCATCTCCTCGCGCGTGATGAGCGCGGCCACCTTGCTGTGGCAGTGGGCCATGAGGTCGCAGCGCACGCAGACGCGCGCGACCTCGTCGCGGACGCGCAGGATCGTGCGGCCGTGAGGCGTGGTGTCGCCGGCGAGGGCCGAGAGGCTGCCGTCGTCGACCACGATGTCGCTGTCGATGCACACGCCGCCTGTGCGCTCGGCCGGGAAACGGTAGCGCTTCCACCCGCCCTGGAGGAGGTCGGGCGGGACCGCGGGGACGCGCCAAGAAGCCGCGGCGCCTGGGCGCGAGGCAGGGTCGAGGTCGGCGACCTTCACCTGCCCCTTGCCCTGCGAGGCGCCTTC
This sequence comes from Thermoplasmata archaeon, assembly GCA_041487695.1. GTDB lineage: Archaea > Thermoplasmatota > DTKX01 > DTKX01 > DATEUP01 > DATEUP01. The sequence continues at coordinate 2,298 of JBGPNV010000080.1, forward strand.
GCCTCGGGGTGCACCTGCCTGCGACCCGCTGCTCGCGGGCGGCGCGGCCCCAACGGGCACCCACCGCATCCAGATTACGACCATGATGATGATGAGCAGCGCGAGGACGAGGAAGGAGATGTTGCGGATTTCGACGAGGCCCGTGAACCCGAGCGCACGAAGCGAGGCGTCGTTGAAAACCTCGTACAAGAAAACGAGGTAGAGCACGGCCAGGGCCGAGACCCCGAAGAGCGCGGCCGCGGCAAGGCCCGGCCGCCCCTTCACCGCGGCGTCGTCGGCAGAGGCTGTAGCCATTGCGACACCGCTTGAGGAAGTCACGTTTTCATCCCTTCCGAGCCTATTTGAGAGTTTGGCCCGTTCGCGCGGAGGCTCGAACTCGGGGACGTCAGCGCGCAAGGCCGGCCTCAAGCTCGGCGGCCCGCACCGTGTTGAAGAGGAGCATCGTGATCGTCATGGGGCCGACGCCGCCCGGGACGGGCGAAATCGCGGCGGCCTTCTTCGAAACGCCCTCGAACTCCACGTCGCCCACGAGCCTCGTCCCCCTGGGGGCTTTGGGGTCCTCGACACGGTTGACCCCCACGTCGATCACGACGACGCCCTCGCTCACCATGTCGGCCGTGAGCGCGTTGATGTGGCCCGCCGCGACAACGACGATGTCGGCCGCGCGGGTGTGGCGCGCGATGTCCGGTGTCCCCGTGTGGCAGCATGTGACGGTCGCGTTGGCCCCTTTCTGCTTTTGGACGAGGAGGTTCATAAGGGGCTTGCCGACGATGTTCGAGCGCCCGAGGACCACGACGTGCTTGCCTTCCGGCGAGTGGCCCGAACGCACGAGCATCTCGACGACGCCCTTCGGCGTGCAGGGTGCGAAGGTCTCCTGCCCGAGGGCGAGTTTCCCGACATTGAAGGGGTGGAAGCAGTCGACGTCCTTCCCGGGCACGACCGCCTCGTTCACGGCGCGCGCCTCGATTTGCCGCGGGAAGGGCGACTGGACAAGGATGCCGTGGATACGGGGGTCGCGGTTGAGGTCGGCGACTTTCCTGAGGAGCACCTCTTGCGAAGTCGATTCCGGCAGGGTGACCGTTTCGTGGAAGAGGCCGTTTTCTTCGCACGCCTTGCCCTTGAGACGGACGTAGACCTCGGAGGCGGGGTCTTTCCCGACAAGGACGGCTGCAAGGCCGGGGGCCTTGCCAAGCTTCGCCTTGACGGCGGCGACCCGCGGGCCCAACTCGCGGCGCATCCCCTTCGAGATTTCCGTGCCGGAGATGATCTGCGCCGCCACGCCGCCGCCCCAGGTGGTCCCTTGAGCGCCGCGCAGATAGAAAAGGCGTGCGCATGGGCGGGGGAAGGATTTTCACCGGGAGGGAGCGATGGCAGGGCAGGAGGCCGTGCGCGTGGTGCGTCCGATCCGCGTCGCCGTGCTTGCCTCGGGCTCGGGGACGAACCTCCAGGCGATCCTCGACGCCGTGGACGCGCGCACGCTCGACGCGGAGGTCGTCCTCGTCTTCTCCGACAAGCGGGAGGCCCACGCCCTCGCGCGGGCGGCGAAGGCCGGCGTCCCCACCGAGGTCTCCGGAGCGACCTCAAAGGACCGCGAAGCCTACGACCGGCAGGCCAGCGCCCTCATCCTGAAGTACACCCCCGACGTCCTCGTGTTCGCCGGGTACATGCGCATCGTCACCAAAGCGTTCGTCGAGCGCTTCCCCGACCGCATCATCAACATCCACCCGGCGCTCCTCCCGGCCTTCCCGGGGATGCACGCGCAGAGGCAGGCCCTCGACGCCGGCGTGAAGGTCACGGGGTGCACGACGCACTTCGTCCGCGCAGAGGTCGACGCAGGGCCCATCATTCTGCAGGCCTGCGTGCCCGTGGAGGAAGGCGACACGGAGGCGACACTCGCGGCGCGCATCTTGGGGGAGGAGCACAAGCTGCTGCCGCGGACGGTCCAGCTCTTTGCCGAGGGGAGACTCAAGGTCGAGGGGCGCAGGGTCCGGGTGCTGCAGGGCTCCAAGTGAGTCGTGCCTGGCGCCGCATTAGAGCCCCAGCAAGGGCGGGACCTCCGCCACGGACTTCACAATTGCGTCGGCACGAGCGGGCTCCGCCCGCGCCCTCTCCTCGTCGTCCCGCACAACCCACACGGTCCGCCACCCCAGCTTGCGCGGCACCTCGATGTCGGCCTGCCAGAAGTCCCCCACGATGAGCATCTCGCGGGGCGCAACGCCGGCCTCTCGGCGGATCTTTTCGAAAATCCGCGGGTCGGGCTTTCGGAGGCCGAAGTCGTCGCAGACGAAGAGGCGCTCGAAGTAGGGCGCGACATGCGTGACCTCGATCTCGCGGTGCTGGTGGGCCGAGGGCCCGTTCGTCACGAGGAAGAGCGGCACACGCCCGTGCAGGGACTTCAGCACCGCACCGGTCTCGGGGTACGGCCGCAGGTTCGCGTAGCGGGCCTTCGTGTAGACCTGCGTAAGTTCGCCTGCAAAGCCGTCGGCGGGGAGGGCAAATTCCTCGCAGAGCACGCGGAAACGGGCCTGCGTGGGGTTCCACGCCCCCGTGCGCAGGTACGCCTCGTCTTCGAGCCTTGTGAGCTCCTTGTGCCGTGCGAGGAACGCCTTGCGGTCGACCGTGTGTCCTGCCTCGGCGACGCGGGCGAGCAGCGCGTCGAGCCCGGCACGCCTCGAGCCTTGGAAGTCGATCAGCGTCTGGTCGAGGTCGAAGGCGACCGCCTTCACGCCTTCAAGGAGCGCCACAGCCTGGCGAGCCCTAATGTGCGATAAAGGCGTTGGGATCGATGGCAAGGGGCGGGGCCAACGCCCAGGGTCGAAGCGCGGTGGCAAGGCCATGAGGGCATGAGAGATTCGCGATTTCTATCACGTTTGGCTTAAATACGATGAGCCGGGTCTTTCGACCGTTCAGGAGCGCCAACCCTTGACCGTCCGCATCACCGTGCGCGACCCCGACAACGGCCACACCGTGGCCGTCGACGTCGACGATGAGACCGTCGTCGAAGAGGTCGTCGAGTCGGCCGCCAAGTACTGGGAAAAGCCCTCGGGCGCGTACGTGGTGCGGAAGGGGTCGACGATCCTGCCGGGCTCGGCGAAGTTTGCCGAGATCAAGCCGACCTCCGAGGATATCCTCGAGCTCATCCCGGACCCCGAAGGGGGCTGAACGCCCTTCCCTGCGCCTTCCTCGTAGCTCGGCTTCCGGCGTGCTTGATATACATGATACCTTTGTAATCACTCGATCGAGATGGACCGCATGATCCGCAACATCGATGCCAAGGCGTACCGAATGCTCAAGTCGCGCGCGGCCCTCGAGGGGCGGCCGATCGGCTCGGTCCTCTCGGATGCGATTCGCCTGTATCTCGGCGAGTTCGAGTCCCCCAAGCGACGCAAGGGGCGCAAGACGGGGCTTGCAGACCTCCCCGTCTTTGACTTCGGTCCAGGCAGCGAACACCTGAGCGAGCACCTCGACGATTTCCTCTACGGGAGACGGTCATGATCCTGCTGGATTCGAGCGTCCTCGTGGCCGCCGTTTCCGCCCACGACGCCAACCACGGCCGAGCACAGGCTATCCTCGCGGAGGTGGACCGAGGCGTTTGGGGCCGTGCCCTCATCCCCGACTATGTCCTCGTGGAAGTCGCCAACACGGTCATGCGGCGCGTCGGTTTTGAGGCTGCTTCACGGTTCGTGCGGGGAACGGCGGAGTCGACGACGAGTTTCATCGTTCCGTGCTTTGAATCGCTGAAGCGGGGGCTCGATCTCTTCCTGGGCCAGAGGGAGAAGGCGTTGAGCTTGGCCGACGCTACCATTGTCGCCGTCGCGGAACGCGAGCGCGTGCGGAACATCGCCACGTTCGACTCGGGTTTTCGCGCATTTCCCGCGCTCAACATAATCGGCGCGCCTCGGACCGAGGCCTAGCTAGTCCCGCTCCAAGAATTCCTCGAGCACGACCCGGAACTTCTCTGGCTCCTCGAGCATGGGGAAGTGCCCGCTTCTCTCGAACACCACGAGCTCGGACTTCTCGACCTCCGCGCGGATCGCCTCCGCGGCCTCCCGGGGCACGATGGGGTCCTTCGCGCCCGCCACGATGAGTGTGGGCGCCTGGATGTGCTGGAGCTTGCCCTTGAGGTCGAGCATCCGCCCGTCCTTCGGCAGCGCGTTGAAGCGCTCGACGGCCACCTTCCACGGTTTGTCCTCGAGGCCGGCGAAGGCCTCGGGCGCGCGCGCGGGGTCGGCGAGCGCTTTCACCATGATCCTGCGCGTGACGCGCAGGAGCTCTTCGCGGCCCGCGAGGGGACCTGCGGGGGCGTCCTCTCCCAGCACCGCGCGCCAATTCCAGGGGTCGCGCCCGCTGTCGCCGGGTGTGGTGGCCACGACGACGAGCCGCCGCACGAGCTCGGGGTGGTTGATCGCGACGCGGAGTGCCGCGCACCCGCCGTGCGAGTGGCCGAAGAGCGCGTGGGGGCGCAGCTTCAGCCTTAGGAGCATCCCCGACGAGTCGCTCGCGATCCCGCGGCTCCCGAGGTCCTCCTTCGCACGTATCGCCGTCGATTCGCCGGTGCCGGACGGGTCGAAGGTGAAAAAACGCGCGAGGTCGGCGAAGGGGCGGACGACGTTCAGGGACATCTCGCCCGGGAGCCCCCAGCCCGTCGGGCAAACAAACACGGTGCCGCCGCGGCCGATAAGGTGGGTCTTGAGCGGGCGCTCGCGCACCTTCACGAAGGCGGGGATGTCCGAAAGGGGCGCGGGGGGGGGGCGGGGGCGCGCCCGCTCTGGCTGCTCCTCGTCCCCGCTAAAGTCCGTGGGGTCGCGCTTGCCCTGCACGGCAGGGGATTTCCCCCGGGCCCAAAGAACCTTGGCCCCACCGTCGCCTTCAAGGTGTACGCAAGGGCACGGCTACTTCTTGCGCCGCTCCTTGAGCTCGTAGAGGAACATCTCGTCCCACTTCACTTCGTGGTCGAGCTTGTGCTCGTTGAGGTAGTCGGAGATCAGGTTCGTCACACGCACGATGTCCTCGTCGCGCGTCGACCGGTAGATGAACATCTCAATGAGCCCGTCGTCGCGCAGCGGGAAGAGGAGCCGGACCTTGTTGTTGCGGTTGTAGCCCGACGGCTTGCGGTTCGCCGTGAGGTCTTCGAGGTCTTGGCGCACGAGCATCCGGTCGAAGAATTCCTCGTCCGAGAGCTGCCCCGTCTCCTGGAGGAAGAGCTTCAGCATGCCCTCGTAGCCCTCGAGGATGTCCTTCCACTTCGTCCCCTTCTTGAAGATGAAGTGTCCAGAGCGCGGCCCCATCGTCTCAGAACCCCGGAAGGGCCGACCCATTCTAAGCGGGTTATTTAACAGTTGAGGGGGCGCGGTCTCCGCCTCTGGGGCCCTCTGGGGCTGCTTGTTCCAACCGTCGCTTCGCGGCCCTTGAGTTATATATCGCGCTCGGGGTTAAGCGAGGACGCCGCGCGAAGCGGCGCAGGCTGGCGGCGCCGTTGGGGTTCTTTTCGAAGAGCGAGGCCTCCGTCCTCGAGGACGCGGAGGGGCTCATCGACAGGGCGCGGAGCGCGCGGCCAGGCAAGGCGCCCGCCGCGTGGCAGAAAGCCCAGGAGTACCTCGACAGACACAAAACGAAAGTCGGCGAGGGAAGGCCCGCGCTTGCCGACCGCTACGTGGCCGTGGGCCACGGTTTCATGTCGCTCAAGGACCGCACCGGCGCGCTTGAGGCCTGGAACAAGGCGCTCGAGGCGTACAGCGCGCACCTGCCGGCCTTCCACGCGCTCGCGCAGGCCTTTGAAGACGCCGGAAACACCGCCGAGGCCACGAAGTTCTTCGACCGCGGGATCGAGGCGAACCCCAAGGCGCCCCAAGCGCTCGAGGCCAAGGCGTCCTTCCTCCTGCGCCGCCACGACAAGGAAGGCGCGGCCGTGCTGTTCCGCCGCCTCCACGAACTTGAACCCGACGAAATGAGGTGGGCTGCCGAGCTCACCGAACTCGAGCCCACGAACGCCGTCTGGTGGATGGCGAGGGCCAAGGTCGCGCGGGGGCTGAAGGAGTCCGCCGACGCGATGAAGTGGTCGAAACGAGCGGCTGAACTTGCGCCGCAGGACCCGCTGCCGCGCGTCTACGAGTCGCTGCTCCTTGAGGACGGCGGCGACCTCAAAGGTGCCCTCAAGGTCGCCGACGAGGCGGCCGTCCTCGGCCCCTCGCACAAAGAAGCGAACATCCAGCGCGCGCGGCTCCTCTCGCTCCTCAAGGACGACGAGGCCGCGCTCGACGCGTGGAAAAAAGTCACGCGGCTTGCGCCCGAGGAGGGGCGGCCGTGGGTCGAGGCCGCGCGCCTGCTTGCCCGCAAAGGCAAGGCGGAAGAGGCCTGCGTGCACTTCGACCAGGCCTGCACGATCAAGCCGGACGACGCCGAGCTGTGGCGCGAAAACGCCGAAGTGAAGACGAAGCTCGGCCGCCACGAGGACGCGCTGAAGGCGCTCGAGGGCGCCGAGCGCGCGGGCGCAAGCGACGCGCCCCACTTCAAGCGCAAGGCGGCGTCGCTGCTCAACCTTTCAAGGCAGGACGCCGCGCTCGACGCGGCGCTTGCGGCAGCCAAGGTCGAGCCGGGCGACCGCGAAGCCTACGAGCTTGCCCTCGCCGCCCTCGACGGCATCAGGCCGCGCCGCGACGAGGTCTACATCAAGATCGCGGACCTGCTGCTGCTTTGCGCCCCCTCCAGCGAACGGGCCTCGCTCGAGAAGGCCCGCTCCTTCGACAACTTGGCAAACTGGCGCGCCTCCGTGCAGGCCGCTTCCGAGGGCCTCGCGCACAACGCGACCTCGCTCCCGCTCTGGAGGCTCAAGGCGGCCGCGCACAAGTCGCTTGGCGAGCACGAAGAGGTCGCCAAGGCCTGCGAGTCCATCCTGCGAATCGACCCGCGTGACAAGGGGGCGTGCCTCGACGGCGGGCAGGCGCTCTTCGACCTTGCCCGCTTTGCCGACGCCCTCGATGCCTACAACACGCTCCTCGCGCTCGACCCCTCCCACGGCTTTGCCGCCACGCGCCGGGGGCAGTGCCTGCAGAAGCTCTCGCGACACCGCGAGGCCGTCGAGACCTTCGACAAGGTCCTTGCAAAGGACCGGGAAAACGTCCTCGCGCACCGGCTCAAGGCCGAATCGCTCGCGGCCCAGGGGCAGCGCCAGGGGGCCGTGTCCGAGATGGACATCGCGATCGGCATCGACCCAAAGAACGTGA
>JBGPNV010000081.1:0-9514 GCA_041487695.1 Thermoplasmata archaeon
CACCGGCATTGTCGGCGCCCTGCTCTCCAAGGGCCTTTCCCCCTTCGACGCGGCTCGCGCCGGCGCCTTCCTCTGCGGCAAAGCCGGCGAACTCGCCTTCGAGGACCTCGGGCATTCCTTGAAACCCCCGGACATCATTTCGAGGGTTCCGCGCGTCCTTGCACGGCACCTGCCGTGGTGGGGCGGGCGCCCCTAGCCGACTCGCCAAGGAGAACCCCCCCGTGACCGTGACCCGCGCGCTTACCGCCGCCATCCTCACCGACCTCGAACTTGCCGGCCGCCTCGGCAAGAGAGGCACCGAGACTGACCTCACGATCTTCGACCACAAGAAGAACGAATTCGTCCTCTCGCTCGTCGTGCCCCACCGCTTCCCCGAGAAGTTGCCGCCCCTCCTGCTCGCCCTTGGCATGGCCGACGCCGTCGTCCTCTCGGCCCGCGAGCTTTCCCGGGCGCTCGGCGAAGTCGTCGTGGCCTGCGACCTCTTCGCGCCCCCCGCGGGGATGATCTTCGCGCCGGGCCCCATCCTTGCCGACCAGCTTGCCCCGCTCCTCAAGGGCACCCTGCTCGAGAGCTACCCGATCGTCACGAGCCACTTCGAAGTCGCCGATTTCCTTCTCGATGTCCACCGGCACCCTCGCAAGGTCGAAGGGGCGATGGTCCTTGTCGACCAGTCGTTCGATGTGAAAGGTGTCGGCGCCGTCGTCCTTGGCAAAGTCCACGGCGGGCCCGTGAAGGTCCACCAGAAACTCCACGTGCTCCCGCACGGCGGCGAGGCCCAGGTGCGCTCGATCCAGATCCACGACGACGACCACACCGAGGGGCCCGCGGGCGTGCGCGTCGGGCTCGCACTGAAGGGCGTCGAGGTGAAGGACCTGCCCCGCGGCACCGTCCTTGCCGAAAGCGCGAAGCTCGCGACGACGGAGGCCGTTGATGGGCCCTTCGCGCTCAACCGGTTCTTCAAGCCCGCGCCCGCCCCGGGGCAGGTCGTCCACGTGTTCATGGGCCTCGACGATGTGGCAGGCCGCATCGAGTCGGTCGCCGGGGGCAGCGCCCGCGTGAAGCTCGACCGCGCGGCCTGCCGCGTGCCCGGGCTGCCGGCGGTCGTCGCCTCCCTTGACTCGCCCGGCTCCAAGATTGTCGGCGCCTTCCGATGACCTCAGCCAGCCTCCCCCGCTCTCGGCGCAAACGCTGATATGGGCCCGACGCGTCGCTCGCAGGATTCTTATGTCCCATGAACGCCTCAACCCAAGCCCGTCTTCGACCGCCCTCCTCTTTGCCTTCGCCTGCCTCCTCGCGGGCGGCGCCTGCGTGCTCGCCCTCGTTGGCATGGCGGCTGCGGCCGGCCCCTCGCCGGTGTGGACCGACGCGGCACCCGCCGATTCAAGCGGCGCCTCCAGCCCCGAGGTCGTGGCCGCAGGCAACGGCAGTTTCTGGGTCAGGTGGACCGACTTCAACCTCGGCCCCTTCGGCGTGCCTATGGCGCGCTACTTCGACGGTTCCTCCGGCTGGTCGCCCCAAGCCCTGGTCAATGACACCTCGGCCTTCGGGCTTACCTTCTTCCAGCTCGCCCCTCGTCCTCAGGGCGCGGCCACCGCTGTCTTTGTTGAATCCACGACCAATGCCAGCCTCTGGTACGTCGACTACACGCCGGGGACCGGTTGGGGACCTGCGACCCGCCTCAGCCCCCCCAACGGCACCGTCACGGTGTTCCAGGTCTCAAACCCCAAGGACGGTCGCCTCGCGCTGGCATGGCTTGCCCGTGAGAACGCCACCCGTTCCGTTTGGGGCGCCGTACGGAGCCTTTCGGGCTTTGGTGCACCGAGCCTCCTCGAGTTCGATGACACCTACAACGCGACGGGCTACCATGTCTTTGCCCTCCCGGGCGGCGGCGCGACCTTCGCGTGGAGCCAGCGCGCGGCCGACGGCTTCACGTACTATTGGTACAACGAATTCTCGACGCTGTCGGGCTGGAGCGGGCCGAGGCGCACCGATGGCAACGACAGCGAGAATGTGTCGAGCGCCGTCGTGGGCTTTGCCCCGGATGGCTTCGAACTGGCCCTGTGGACGCAGTCCTCCAATGGCACGCCCGTCGAGCGGTTCGCCACGCGCTTCGTGGGCGGGGCCTGGACCCAGCCCGCTCCCGTGCCCGCCGCGGTCGCGGCCTTGGGCCCGGCGCAGTTCCTTTCCTTCGCGCCCGCGGGATTCGCCTACGCCCTCTTCTCGTACGACAACGGAACGGACGGCTACGCCTATGTGGCCGTGTCGCGCTTTGACCGGGCAACGGGGTGGCAGGCGCCCGAGAACCTTAACGCTCCCGGCTCGACCGCGGTCGACTCGACCTACTCCGTGGTGGCTTTTGACCCGGATTCCCACGCGTACCTTGCCTGGAGCCAGGGCACCGACGCGAACCTAACGCTTTGGACGGCCGTCCACCTCGAGGGGGCGGGCTGGCAGCCCTCCGTCGAGCTCTCGAACAAAAGCGGCGTCACCTCCCTTTACGGTTGGCTCGTACCCGGCGCGCCCCAACAGGCCGTCGTCCTCTGGGTCGACTATGCGCCGGGGGTAACGAGCGTCCATGCGCGCTGGTTCCTGGATGGAGTGTGGACCGCCGACGCCCCGCTGGGTTTTGCAGCCCCCGCCGACTTCGAAGACTACAGCCAGACGCTCGCCGTCGACGCCAACGGCAACGCGATGGTGGGTTTCGGCGCGGTCATCGCAGCCGAGAGGCACGCCTGGGTCGTGCGGGGCGCGTTCGTGGTCCCCCCCTTGGCGATCGTGATTACTTCGCCCTCCGAAGGCTCGCACACCAGCCTCAACCTCGTCCACGTGGGAGGCCGGACAGACCCCAATTCCACCCTAATCGTGAACGGCGTCCCGGTGGCGGTGGCCCCCGACGGCTTGTTCGCCTTGAACCTCACCTTTGCGCAGGGCACCTGGACGATCCTCGCATCGGCGGAAAACGTTTTCAAGATGCATGCGCAGGCGTCCTCAAACTTCACCGTCGACGACGCGTCGGTGGCGCTCACGCAAGCCCTTGAGGGGACGCAGGCCACGCTCAACGCCACGCAGGCCGACCTCCGCGCAACCCAGGCGGAACTCAACGGCACTCGCGCCGACCTTGGCGCGACACAGTCGGACCTCAACGACACAAGGGACGCACAGGACGCGGCGAGCGCCGCTCTTTACGCCACCCGCGACGAGCTTGCCCGCGCCAACGCCTCGCTTGCCGCCGCCGACGCGGCGGCCGCGAAGCGGCAGGACGCCGCATCGCGCCAGGTCAGCGACCTTTCAGGCCAGGCGACGGTAAGCTTGCTCGTTGCCCTCGCCGCCCTCAGCGTCGGCGGCGTTGGGCTCGCGATGGGCCTTCGGGGCAAGCGTCCGCCCGCCTGAGGCCTGGAAAGTCGCAAGAGGGCCTTCGCAGACCGCTCGCAAAAGGTTCTTCTACGCTAGGGGGCTTTTCACGGGCCAGCAGAGAGGCGGGCGGAGGCCGAAACATGGTTGATGCGGTGACGACCCGGAAGTACAAGCTCTGCCTCATCGGCGGCAACGGCGTGGGGAAGACCTCGCTCATCCGCCGCTTCGTCCTCGACGAATTCGACGACCGCTACATCACGACGATCGGCACGAAGGTGTCCAAGAAGGACGTCGTCGTCGAGAACCCGCCGTCGAAGACGAATGTCACTCTTATGATTTGGGACATCATGGGCCAGAAGGGGTTCCGCCCCGTGCTCGCGCACTCGTTCTACTACCGCGCCCGGGGCGCGCTCGCCGTCTGCGACCTCACGCGCAAGTCCACGCTCGACGACCTCGACGGCTGGATCGAGTCGATGTACGAGATGACCAACCAGATCCCTCTCATGATACTGGGGAACAAGGCTGACCTCACGGCCGAGCGCCAGGTCTCCGACGCGGAGCTCACGGCCTTTGCTGCCAAGTACAAGGCCCCCCACAAGCTCACCTCCGCCAAGCAGGCGGCCGGGGTCCGCGAGACCTTCAGCGAGATCTCACGGATGATCCTCGAGTCGACGGGCGGCGCCGCCGTCGACGACGACGCATCGTGATGGTGGCCTGGAAAGGCCCACACGAGCGGTGCCAGATGGCCAGCGCGGGCACCGTTCCGCTTAAATATAAGTAGCCTTATCCCCGCGATACTCGGCCAAACGACCGCAACCAAACGGTACTCTCTAGCGGGCAATGCTCCGGCATCCCGCGATGCGCGAGGCTCTGTTCTCGCGCGCGTCAACCGTTACGGTTCCGGGGCGGGAAACCGCTTGCGTCTGGCCGATAGCCCGGCAGTCGGGGCATCCCCCTTGAGAGGGGGCTGTCTCGCCCGGCGGGCGCCCAAAGGAAACAAGGAGGCCGGATCGTGGGAACCCCGCACCATGGCAAGCGCGGCTCGCTGGCATACAGCCCGCGCAAGCGTGCCCATTCGCAGAAGGGGCGGTGGCGCTCCTTCCCCGAAGGGGACCCCAAGCGCGGCAACGATGTGCGCCTCCAGGGGTTCGTCGGCTACAAGGCCGGGATGACTCACGTGTTCATTTTTGACTTCCGCGAAACCTCGACGACCGCCAAGCAGGAAGTCGCGGAACCCGCCACCGTCGTCGAGGTCCCGCCGATCAAGGTCGCCGGGATCCGCGTCTACACGCGCACCGACGAGGGCCTGAAGCCGCTCACCCAGGTGTGGGCGGAGAAGCTCGACAAGGAACTGCGCCGCACGGTCTCGGCCAAGCGCGTCTCGAAGGAGGACCGCAAACTCGACTCGGCCCCGCGGCTGCCGACCTCGAAGAAGACGCCCTCCGACCTCCTGAAGCTCGACATGGGGCTCGTCGACGATGTCCGCGTCGTGGCCCACACGCAGCCGTGGCTCGTGCGCGGCGGTTCCGACGAGAGCCCCAAGGGCAAGAAGAAACCCGAGCTCCTCGAGATCCGCGTCACGGGCGGCGACTACAAGGCGCGCCTCGAGTACGCGGCCAAGATCCTCGGCAAGGAGGCAAAGTTCACGGACTTCTCCGAAGCGGGCAACATGGTCGATGTCACGGCGGTCACGAAGGGCAAGGGCTGGACCTCGGGCATCAAGCGCTGGAACGTCAAACTCCTCACCCACAAGAACTCCAAGCACCGGCGCCAGTTGGGGACGCTGGGGCCTTGGCACCCGAGCTACGTCACCTTCCGCGTCCCGCAGTCGGGCCAGATGGGCTACCACCAGCGCACGGAGTTCAACAAGCGCGTCCTCAAGTACAGCGAGGACGGGGCGGAGATCTCGCCCAAGGGCGGGTTCATCCGCTACGGCCCGGTGCGCGGCTCCTACATCCTGATCCACGGCTCGATCCCGGGGCCCGCCAAGCGCATGGTGCGCCTGCGCGACCCCTCGCGGTTCCACCGCAAGCAGGGCGTGAAGGTCGAGATGACCTACGTCTCGACCGAGAGCAAGCAAGGGAAGTAGGCAAGGGGGAAAGCACGCTGGCCGAAGAGCAGAAGAAGGCAGAGGCGCCCGCCCCGCCGAAGGCCGAGGCCCCCAAGGTTCCTGGGGAGAAGCCCGCCAGGGTCGCAGGCGCCAAGGTCGCAGGCGGGAAGGGCGAAGCGACAAAGGCCGCGGCAAAGGCCGCGGCAAAGCCCGCGGCGGCAAAGCCCGCCGGTGCCCCCTCGCCGCCCAAGAAGGCCGCGAAGAAGGAGGCCGCCGCCGTCACCGCGTACTCGGACAAGGCCGACGAGCGGTCCTCGATCCAGGTCCCCATCCTCACGATGGAAGCCAAGGAGGTCCGCACGATCCACCTCCCTAAGGTCTTCGGGGAGCCCGTACGCACGGACCTCATCGCCCGCGCGGTCCAGGCCGCTCGCGCGAACCGCCGCCAGGCCTACGGCGCGCCGGCCGAAGGCGTATGGGCCGGCAGGCGCCACTCGACCGAGTGGTCGGGCAAAGGGCACGGGATCTCGCGCGTCCAGCGCCTCAAGCAAGGGAACGGCGCCGCGACGTCCCCCAACAATGTCGGCGGCGCGCGCGCGCACCCGCCGCGCGCCGAGGCGAACCGCTGGGAGAAGATCAACGTCAAGGAGCGGCGCAAGGCGCGCCGCTCGGCGCTTGCCGCCCTTGCACGCTCCGACCTCGTGCGCGCCCGCGGCCACCGCTTTGAGGAAGGCCTCAAGCTCCCCATCATCGTCGACAACGCCTTCGAAGGGCTCTGGCGCACCACCGTCGACAAGAAGGACGACGAGGGCCGCACGGGGTCGACCGGCGAGCTCGTGAGAGCCCTCGAGCACCTCGGGGTCGGCGCGGACCTCGTGCGCGCACGGGACGGCACACACGTGCGCGCGGGCCGCGGCAAGATGCGCGGGCGCCGCTTCCGCCAGCCGCGCTCCATACTCATCGTGGCAACCAACGACCGCGAACTCTCCCGCTGCGCGCGCAACCTGCCGGGCGTCGAAGTCGTGTCCCCCGTCAACCTTTCTACCGAAGCGCTCGCCCCCGGCGGCGCCCCCGGGCGCCTCACCGTCATCACGGAGAGCGCGCTCAACCAGATCCGGAGCCTGAGGTGAACGTTCGATGACCGACTTCAACCCCTACGACGTGCTCATCCGCCCCGTCGGGCGCTTCACTTCGGAAAAGGTGCTGAACGCGGCCGAGAGGCTCGCCCCCGGGGAGCTTGCCGAGTTCCGGGCCTCGTCCAGGAAGGCGGTCAGCGACGCGCGCGACGCGGTCAACAAGGACGAGACCCTCACGAAGGCCGAGAAGTCGGACCGGGTCCAGAAAGAGACGCGCAAGCTCCTCCACCACCGCCGCGCCGACCGCCGGACGCAGAACGCGAACCAGAACAAGGTCGTGTTCGACGTGCGCCCCACCGCCTCGAAGCCCTCGATCAAGCGCGCGATCGAGCAGGTCTACGGTGTGAAGGTCGTGAAGGTGAACACGCTGCACACGAAGCGTGGCAAGCGCGCGATCATCAAGCTCAGCGAAGCCGACAACGCCGAGGACATCTACACGCGCCTCGGCCAGATGTAAGGGGGAAGGGGAATGGGGAAACGGATTCTCGCAAGGCGAAAGGGCAAGGGGCGCCAGTTCCGCTCGCCCTCTCACCGCCACAAGGGCGGCCCGGACGGCGTGAAGTACCCGCGCCCCCAGGAGGACGCCGGCCCGGTCGTCGACATCATCCACGACCCCGGTCGCACCGCACCGCTCCTCAAGGTCGCCTTCGCCAAGGCCGGCGAGAGCCTGCTCATCGCCACGGAAGGCGCGCAGGTGGGCCAGACCGTGCAGGTCGGCAACTCGGCGCCGGTGGCTTCGGCGAACATCCTGCCCCTCATCAAGATCCCGATCGGCGCGCGCATCTTCGCCATCGAGGCGCGCCCCGGCGACGGCGGGCGCTTCGCGCGCGCCGCAGGGAGCTCCGCCGTGGTCGTGAGCCAGGGCGCCCAAGTCATCGTCCAGTTCGCCTCCGGGCAGTTCAAGGCCCTCGACCCGCTCTGCCGCGCGACCCTCGGGCGCTCGGCCGGCGGCGGCCGGACCATCAAGCCGTGGACGAAGGCCGGCAAGAAGTGGCACGGCTTCCGCTCGCGCGCCCAAGTCTACCCGCGCGTCCGCGGTGTCGCCATGAACCCCGTCGACCACCCCCACGGCGGCGGCGCGCACCAGCATGTCGGGCGCCCCTCGACCGTGAGCTCCGGCGCCCCGCCGGGCGCCAAGGTCGGCCGGTATTCCCCTCAGAAGCGCAAGAAGAACCTGCACCGGGGGCCGTAGGGACAGCACGAAGGTGAGCAACGATGGCCAAAAAGATCCAGGGAGGCTCGGGCAAGGCAGCCCGCCGGCGGATGCGCAAGGCGCGTTCGAAGATCACCGCGAGGCAGAAGCACGAGTTCACCTTCCGCGGCCACACGATGGCGGAGCTCACCGCCATGCCTTCAGACGACTTCTCCGAGCTCCTGCCCTCACGCCTGCGCCGTTCGCTGAACCGCGGCGCCTCCGAGGAACAAGCCAAGCTCTACGCGACGGTAAAGGCCGGCGTCGAGGGCCCCTTCCGCACGCACCGGCGCGACATCGTCATCCAGCCCTTCATGGTCGGCAAGCGCTTCCAGGTCTACTGCGGCAAGGAGTTCAAAGACGTCGATGTGCAGCCCGACATGCTCGGCCACTTCCTTGGCGAATTCGCGCTCACACGCAAGACCGTGAAGCACACGGGCCCGGGTGTCGGCGCCACGCGCTCGTCGAAGTTCCTGCCGCTCAAGTGAGAAGACACAAAGGAGGTCCAAAACCATGGCTGGCTATTCCTATCAACTGTGGACGGAGGCCGACGGCACGACCGTCGGCCGCTACGAGGACCTCACGGAGGACGGCCGCGCAAAGTATGCGCGCGCCCTTGCGATGGAGCGGGACATCTCGAGGAAGGCCGCGCGCGAGATCGCCGCGACGATACGCGGGTGGCCTCTCCAAGACGCGATCGAGTACCTCGAGGCCGTGCGGCGCAAGGAAGTCCACGTGCCCTACCGCGTGAACACGAGGCAGGTCACCCACAAGCCCGGCAAGGTCCTCAAGGGCCAGGTCACGGGCGAAGTGCACAGGATCCCGAACTCGCCCGGCCGGTACCCGCAGAACGCCGCGAAGGAGTTCCTGCGCGCGCTGCGCTACGCCGAGGCCTACGCCGAGGAGCGCGACCTCAACACGCAGTTCCTGCGCCTCGTCCACATCGCGAGCCACATGGCGCCCACGCACATGAGCTGGATGCCGCGGGCCCAGGGGCGGGCCACGCAGAAGGCGCGCCACCGCATCAACATCGAAGTCGTCGTGCGCGAGGACGAGGCCCTTGAGACGCGGGCCCAGTCGCGCGAAGAGAACCGGGAGGATTGAGACGGTGGTGAGCGAACGGAAGTTCATCAAGGAAAACGTGCGCCGCGTGCTCCTCAAGGAGTACCTGCGCGCGCAGACGGCCCGCGCGGGCTTCGGGGGCATCGACATCCAGCGCACGCCCCTCGGCACACACATTACCCTCATCGCGGAGCGGCCCGGCCTCGTCATCGGGAGGCGCGGCTCCACGATCAACGAGCTCACGCGGGCCGTCGAGGAGGACTTCCACTTCGAGCACCCGCAGATCGAGGTCTCGGAGGTCGCCAACCCTGCGCTCAACCCCCACATCATGGCCCAGAAGCTCGCGCTCGCTCTCGAACGCGGGTGGCACTTCCGCCGCGCGGGCCACTCGACGGTCCTGCGCATCATGGAGGCCGGCGCGAAGGGGTGCCAAGTCACGATCAGCGGCAAGCTCACGGGCGAGCGGCACCGGACCGTGCGCTTCAAGGCGGGCCACGTGAAGTACTGCGGCGAGCCCAAGCTCCAGTTCATGTGGACGGCCTACGCCACGGCGATGAAGAAGGCCGGCATGATGGGCATCAAGGTCCAGATCATGGACCCCAACGCGCGGTTGCCCGACGAAATCGATGTCATCGAGCCCGAGGAGGCGCTTGTGAGGGGGCTCATCCCGAAGAAGGTCGACCCGAACGCCCCCGTCGTCGAAGCCGCCGCGGGCGCGCA
>JBGPNV010000082.1:0-9438 GCA_041487695.1 Thermoplasmata archaeon
AGCGGCTGACGAGAAGGTGCGGCGGCTCTTCCGCGCCCTCGACGCCTCCCCGACGCCGACGCTCGTCTGCGACCACACGCTCGCGATCAGCCAAGCGAACCGCGCTCTCGTGGCGCTCCTGGGCCGTCCGGCCGAAGACCTCGTCGGGCGCGAGCTTGGCGACATCCTCGACCCGGCCACCGCACTGCGAATCCAGGAGCAGCAGGGGGCGCTCTTCGAGGGCAGACCCCTGCAAGGGCAAGCGGCCCTCAAGACGCGGGGTGGCGGCCTCGAGCCGACCTCGTACTCCCTCACCCCCGTGCCTGACGCGGAGGGCACCGTTCGGTCGATCTTTGCCACATTCCGCGCGGTCGACGGGAAGGCGCAGGCCTTTGGCCAAACCCCCGCGGAGGCGGCGCTCTTCTTCGACCTGCTTGCCCACGACTCGGCCAACTACCTGACGGCGGTGCGCGGGTACATCGAACTCATGGTGGCGGCGGGGGGCTTGCCGACGCCCTCGGTCCGCATGGCGGAGATCGCCCGCGCCCAAGCCACGAACGCGCTTGACCTCATCCGCGACACGCGGACCATCGTCACCCTTCAGCGCGACCCGCGCCAAGCGAACGCAACCGGCGACCTCACGAAGGTCCTCGACGACGCCGTCGCGCGTGTCGAGCCGATCCTCCAGGCCCGCAAGTTCCGCGTCCGCAAGGAATACCGCCCGACAAGCGCGCCGGTGCGAAGCCCCGACCTGCTCCGGGAGGTCTTCGTCAACCTCCTCCACAACGCGGTGAAGTTCGACAGCCACGAGGAGGTGCTCCTGGACGTCGTCCTCGAGAAGTCCACCCTGCGGGGCGAACCGGCCTTCACGGTGCGGGTGTCCGACCGCGGCGTCGGGGTCCCGGACGGCGACAAGGCCCACCTCTTCGAACGCGGCTTCCGCCCTTCGAACGCCCCGCCGCGCCGCTCCGACACGATCACGCCGCCAGGCTCGGGGATCGGGCTTTCCCTTTGCAAGTTCATCATCGAAAGGGCCGGCGGGGAAATCCTCGCAGAAAACCGAATCCCGGGCGACCCCTCGCAGGGGACGGCGTTCCTCATCCGGTTGCCTTCGGCTTGACGCGCGCCCCTCGCGCGCCGGAACGGTTTATCTACCGCGCCCCGGCTCTTGACCCAAGCTGGAGTCAGGTCCCGTGACGTCCCCCCCGGCTGGCCGGTCGCCGCTCGACGACGAGCTTACCCTTGCCTTCTTCGCGCGCGAGGGTTACACGCGGCTCCCCTGCGAGGCCTGCGGCAAGTGGTTCTGGTCGCAGGACAGCAAGGCGCGCCGCTGCGGCGACAACCCCTGCGTGCAGTACAGCTTCATCGGCGCGCCGCTCACGCGGAGGCGCTTCGACCTCGCCGGCGTGCGCGAGGACTTCCTCGGCTTTTTCGAGGCGCGCGGGCACACGCGCGTGAAGCCCTTCCCCGTGATCGCGAGGTGGCGCACGGACATCTACCTCACGACCGCGTCGATCGCAGACTTCCAGCCGCATTGCACCTCGGGAGAGGTCCCGCCGCCGGCCAACCCGCTCACGATCTCCCAGCCCTGCGTGCGCCTCACCGACCTGGACAGCGTCGGACGCTCCGGCAGGCACCTCACGGCTTTCGAGATGATGGCCCACCACGCGTTCAACCGCGAGGGCGAAAAGGAGGTGTACTGGAAGGAGAGGACCGTCGAACTGTGCGACGAGTACCTCACCAAGCGCTTCGGGGTGCCGCGCGAGCTGGTCACCTATAAGGAGAACCCGTGGTTCGGCGGCGGCAACGCGGGGCCGGCCCTCGAGGTCCTCGCAGGCGGCCTCGAGGTCGCCACGCTCGTGTTCATGTTCCTTGAGGAAGACCCCGCAGGGACTTTCGCGCTAGGCGGTTCGAACTACCGC
Source organism: Thermoplasmata archaeon (assembly GCA_041487695.1). GTDB lineage: Archaea > Thermoplasmatota > DTKX01 > DTKX01 > DATEUP01 > DATEUP01. The sequence continues at coordinate 1,902 of JBGPNV010000082.1, forward strand.
AAAATGCCGACGCGGATCGTGGACACCGGCTACGGCCTCGAGCGGTTCCTCTGGGCCTCGACGGGCGCGCCGAACCTCTACCAGGCACTCTACCCCGAGGTCGTGGCCGAACTCCTTGCCCGCGCCGACCTGGGGACTGACCTCAAGGACCCGCACACGGTCGAGGTCCTCTCGGCCCACGCGCGCTTCGCGGGGATGATGAGCGTCGACACGCACGCGAAGCTGAAGGAGCTGCGCCGCGCCGTCGCCCATTCGCTCACCGCGTCGGGCGTGCACACAACCGTCGAGGAGCTGGAGCGCACGATGGAGCCGCTCGAGACGGTCTATGCGGTGGCCGACCACACGCGGACGCTCCCGCTGCTGCTTACGGACGGCATCGTCCCCTCGAACGTGAAGGCCGGCTACCTCGCGCGGCTCCTTGTCCGCAAGACGCTGCGCCACTTGGAGGCGCTGAGGCTCAAGGCGGGCGACGCGCTCCTCGACCTCGTGACGATGCAGCTCGAGCGCCTGCGCGCCGAGCGCGACCTGCCGGACCGGGCGGCCTATGTCGACCGCGTGCTCCGGCTCGAAGTCGAACGCTACGGCTCGACCGTGGAGAAGGGGCGCCGCCTCGTGCGCCAGCTCGTCGAGAAGGAGAAGGCGCGCGAGGTGCCGCTCGAGAAGCTCATCGAGCTCTACCACTCGCAGGGCGTCCACCCGGACCTTGTCCGGGAAGTCGCCGCGAGCGAGGGCGTCAAGGTCGAGGTCCCTGACGCCTTCCTCACCCTCGTGGCCCAGCGCTTCCAGGGCGAGAAGGCAGCCAAGCCTGCCCCGCGCAGCTTCGCTGTTGCGCCGACCCGGCTCCTCTATTATGAGGAGGAGGGCCCGGCAGGGACGACGCACTTCGAGGCGACAGTCCTGTGGTCGCAAGGGAGCGAAGTCGTGCTGGACAAGACCTGCCTCTTCGCCGAAACGGGCGGCCAACCGGCCGACCACGGCACGTTGGAGGACGACGGCAAGACGTGGAAGGTTGTCGATGTCCAAAAGGAGGGGGAATTCGCGGTCCACCGGCTCGAGTCCGGGTCGATCCCCAAGGGCACGCGGGTGAAAGGCCGCCTCGATGTGAAGAGGCGGCTCAACCACGCCGCGCACCACACCGCGACGCACATCACCCTCGCCGCCGCGATCCAAGTCCTTGGGCCCCATGTGTGGCAGACGGGGACCCAGAAGGCCGAGAAGGAGGCGCGCATCGACATCACGCACTTCGACCGCCTCACGCCGGAGGAAGTCGACGCCGTCGAGCGGCGCGCGAACGAGATCGTGCTTGCCGATGTGCAGGTCGAGGCGGCCTTCATGCCGCGCGAGGAGGCGGAAGGCCGGTTCGGCGTCCGGATTTTCCAGGGGGGCGTCCCCGAGGGGCGTTTGATCCGCATCGTGACGATCGAGGACAACGACTGGGAGTGCTGCGGCGGCACGCACATGAAGCGCACGGGGCAGGTTGGCGCAATCCGGATCAAGCGGACGGAGCGGATCGCCGACGGCGTCGAGCGGCTCACCTATGCGGCCGGGATGGCGGCGGTGGAGGAGGGGCAGCGGCAGCGGGCGCTCGTCGCGGCGAGCGCTGAGGTGTTTTCCGTGGCCGCCGAGGACCTGCCGCGCACCGCGCAGCGGTTCTTCGACGAGTGGAAGGAGCGCGGCAAGGAATCCGAACGGCTGCGCGAGCAGCTTGCCCGCGCCGCGCTCGAGGGGCGGGGGGGGGCCACGGAGGTCAAAGGCGTGGCCGTCCTTGTCGACCTTGTGTCCCAAGGGCAGGAGGAGATCCTCTCGAAAGCCAAGGGGCTTGCCCGCCAAGCGAAGGCCATCGGCCTGTTTGTGGCGCAAGGTGGGGACAAGGGCTTCCGGATGATCGTTGCGCGCACGCCCGATGTCGAGGTCGACTGCCGCGCGGTGCTGCAGGCGGCCCTAAAAGCCGCGGGGGGCGGCTCGGGCGGCGGCCGTCCGGACTTCGCGCAGGGGGGTGGCGCGCCAGGCGCCGACCCGAAGAAGGCGGTTGAAGCGGCCCGCGCCGCGGTGGAAGCCGCCCTTGGCGCCTGAGGGGCCGAGCGGGCAAGGCGCGCCCCCGAACCTTCTTTAGGCAAATCCACCTTGGTCGCGGGCGGGCACTCTTTCCGATGGCCGACGTCGATGTCCTGCGGACACTCCTCGCCGTCCTCTTCGTCTTCTTCGTGCCCGGCTTCTTCCTCTGGAAAGCCCTCGTCCCGCGCGCCAAGGACGTCTCGGACGAGTACGCGGCGGTGTACACGGCGGCCTTCTCGATGGCGCTCTCGATCGCCGCGGTCATCCTCACGGGCATCGTCCTCGGTTCGCTGCCCCCCGACCCCGCAACGGGCAAGGGGCACCTCATCGACCTTAGCATGCCGGCGCTCGTCCTCTTGAGTGGAGGTGCCGCGCTCGTCGCGTGGTACCGCGGCGCGTTCCCGCGGCTTGGCAACCTTTCCCCGCTCCTCAAGCGCCAGCCCCGCCCCGCGCCCGACGGCTCGGGGGTCGCTGACGACCCGAAGCGCTACTTCGAGGAGCAGGACCTGCTCGCGCGGCGGCTCGAGCTGCGCGCCGAACTCAAACGCCGCGAGCGCGGGGCCGCGGGCGGCGGGAAGAACAAGGCCTACCACCAGAAGCGACGCGCGGAACTCACCGAGGAGCTCGTGAAGGTCGACGGCGACCTTCGGCGCCTGCGCGAGGCGCGGGAGGCGGCCATCGAAAAGGCCGAAGAGGAAGCGGTGAGGCTCGAGGAGCGGCGCCGCGAGAGGCGTGACAGCATCCTGCGGGCGTTCCGACTCAAGCGCACACCGCCCGAGCCTCCGGCCGAAGGCAAGGCGCAGTAAAGCGCGGAGGCTTTGGGGATGGCCAGCGACACAAAGGTCGTCGTGGTCGTGAGGCTCGACCTCGACATCTCGCGCGGCAAGACCGCGGTGCAGGTCGCCCACGCGGCCGTGATGTGCGCGCTCGAAAGCCGCGTGAAGGCAAAGCCCTGGTTCGACCGGTGGCTCGATGGCGGGCAGCGGAAGGTCGTCCTCAAGGCGATGGACCTCAAGGCGCTGCGCGAGCTCCACGCGCGCGCGGAGCGCGAGGGCCTCGTCTGCGTCCTCGTCCAAGACGCGGGGCTCACGGAGGTCGAGCCTGGCACGACGACCGTACTTGGAATCGGTCCGGCGCCCGACGAAGTCGTCGACCGGGTGACGGGCCACCTCGCCCTCTACTGAGGCCTGCGGCAGGCGACGGGGAAGCCGCGACCCCCAACATCTCAAATAGCCTCGTCTTGATCCCCGGAGCGATGGCCCCCGGACGCAAGGGCGTCAAGCCCCAAATCCGTACGCTGGGCATCGACGACTCGCGCTTTCGGTTCAAGGACATGAAGGCCTACCTCGTCGCCGTGCAGATGCGTGGCCACGATGTCGTGGAAGCCACGCTCACCGAGACAATCGATGTCGACGGGTGGGACGCCACGGACGCGATCATCCGCCTCATCCTGCAGGCGCCGGCCTTCCTCAAGCGCGACTACGTGTCCGTCGAGGGGCGCCGCCCCGAGCCCCTTGAGCTGAAAGCCGAAGAGAGCCGCGGCCTCCACGCGGTCCTCATCGACGGCCTCACCGTGGGCGGTTTCAACGTGGTCGATGTGGAGCGCGTGTATGAGGCGACGCGCGTGCCGATCCTCGCCGTGACGACGCGAAACCCCGACCTAGGGCGCATCCACCGGGCGCTCGAGCACAACTTCGAGGACTGGCCCGAGCGCTTCAAGATTTTCGAGCGCAACCGCGTGACCTCCGTGCGCGTGGGCAGTTACACCCTCCACGGGCACATCGCGGGTGTCCACCCGACGCGGGCAGCCGACATCCTCGCGGCCGTCACGAAGCCGGGCCACCGCGTGCCCGAGCCGATACGTGTCGCCGACTCGTTTGCCTCGTCGATGCCGACGGACTCGCCGCCCGAAATTGCGGAAGCCGAGATCGCCCCGCAGCCGGCGGCCGTCGACGGGACGCCGATCACGCAGGAGGACGCCCGCGTGCTCGTCGTCGCGTACTACAAGGCGAAGATGCGCGAGAAGATGGCCGGCGCGCTGCCTGCAGCGCCTGCAGCAGGCGCCCCGGCCGTGCCACGCCCCGTGGCGCCCGCAGCCGCGTCGGCCGTGGCCAAGCCGGCAGTTGCGCCTGCGGTGTCTGGCGCTCCCTCTGCGCCACCGGCGCCCAAAGCGCCTCCCGCTCCGGCCACCCCGGGGGCGCCCGCGCCTCAGGCGGCCGTCTCGGCGCCTGGCGCTGTGGCCGCCCCGCCTGGCGGCGCAAAACCCTCCCCCGCCCCCGCCGCCCAAGGCGCCGCCGCGCCGGGTCCTGCCAAGCCCGGTGGCGCCGCTCCGGCGGCCCCGGCCGCGAAGCCCTCCGTCCCGCCCCCGCCGAAGAAGAAGGAGGAAGCGCGCATCGACTGGGACAAGGCGCTCGCCGCGGCCACCTGGCGGCCTTCGGCGAAGGTCGCGGCCTCCGAACGCGAGACGGGTCCGATCGGCCGCTTCGACGCGGACATCCCGCTGAAGAAGCAAGCCCACGCGCAGAACGTCGAGTACCTGCCCTCGGGCAATTCCGAGTCTTCGCCCTAGCGACAAGCCCCAGGGCCTAGTGCCGTGATCGATAACTACGCTCCTACATTCGCCCGTACCCGCCAGAGCTGCCGCCGGCGCCTCCGCCGGCGGTCCTCGCGCGCCTGGAGCATCTCCTTGCGGTGCGAGTTCTTCCACCGCAGCGCCTTCTGGAGCGCCCGGCCAGCGGCGGCCCAATCCTGGTGGTTCGTTCCCGAAAAGGCGAGGGTCCGCACGCTTGCGAAGTGCGCCTCGATCGGATTGCACCACGAAGCGTTCGTCGGGGTCTGGACAAGCGTGACCTTGTGGGCCTTCGCCCACGCACGGATTTCGGGCGTGAGGTGCGCCGACAGGTTGTCCATGATCAGGAAGATCCGTTGGTCCGCGGGGTAGTGCCGACGGACGAGCCGGAAAAAAGCGAATATCTCCTTCGAGCGCTTGCGCCGGCGAAGGCGCCCGAAGAATGTCCCCTTGTGGAAATTGAACGCCACGAGGAACTGCCTCGTCCCGCCCGTTCGTTTGTACGTCGCGGGCACGCGGTCGGGGTGCCCCGACCGCGCCCAGTGCCCGCCCTTGATGGGCCGCAATTCGAGCGGCCCCAGCTCGTCGTAGGCGATCACCACAGGAGGATTGTGGCGCTTCCTCGTGAGGCGGTCGACCCGCTTCTTCTTCTCGTGGAAGTCAGGATCCTTGCTCTCCTTCCAGGTCTTCACGACCTGGTAGCCGAGCATTTCCTCGGTCATGATCTTCTGGACATTCGAGACGCTGATGTCGGCGACGATCTCCTGCTCGATGATCGCCTCGCGCAGCTTGCGCAGCGACCACTTCTCGAAGGGGTAGCCGAGGGTTCGGGGGGGCGTGAGGGCGAGGTTGACCATCTCCAGTCGAATCTCATCGTCGAACACCCGCGGGCGCCCGCCCCCGCGCGGCTTCGGGCGCAGGGAATCGAACCCCTGCTCGTTGAACTCCTTGATGATGTGCCGGACCCATTCTGTCGAGATCCAGAGCATCTCGCCAATCTTGGGTGGAGTGAATCCTTGGGCAGAATGAAGGAGGACCTGGGCCCGGCGCATCGTGACGACGTTGTTCGTTCGCTTCACGAGGCGGGAGAGGCGGTTGCCCTCGTCATTCGAGATCTCACGGACGTGGAGGACCATGGAGGGGGATGGCCCTCCATGGATTCGAATCTTTCGCCGTGAAATGCCGAAGTCGGTTTCGAATCACGGCACTAGCGCTTTTGGCGCCTGCTTGCGGGCAGGCTCCGCCGCTCCGCGCACGCGCGGTGGAGCCCTCCGGCCTCTTGGGGGGCCCTGAAGTCGGGGGGCCGTGCGGACCGCTGTCAAGGACGCGCAGGGCGCGCCTGCGGCCTTCCAGCGCCCCGACAGCGGGGGCACGAGCCCGGCAGGCCATCCCGAAGGGCCCGGCCCCCCCGGGGGAGGCGGAGCGGGCATCTTGATTGGATCCTGGCACGATTGCGCGCGAGGGGGCGGGAGGAGCCACGCGAAGGCACCGGGACAGCCCCCAACCTGGAGGCGCCCAGGCCAAGCGCCGCAAAGTCGGACCGGCTCCCGGCACGGCAGGGGCGGCCCGCGCCCGCGAAGGGGACGGCGCACGCAAGGTCGGCGCGCCGGCGAAAAAGGCGGGCGAAAACCGAGTCGCTCGAGGGGGTTAGCGCGCTACGGCGTCGAGACAGCCGCGCCGACCTGGGTCGGGGGGCTCGTTTCAGGGCCAGTCGCCGGGGCAATCGGCTCGCTGGCCACGACCGGGGGCGCTTCCTCGACCGCGGAGAGCGCCTGGAGAGCGACGGCCGCGTCGCGCACCTGGAACATGCGGGAGCGCCCGTGGCGCTTTGAAACAAGGACGCCCGCGTCCTCGAGGTGGTCGAGCCGCCGGGCCGCGGCCGACTCGTGGATCGAAAGCCGCTTGGATAGTTCGCTTGAGGTCGCGCCGCCCTCGCGGGCGAGCAGCGCGCGGACGAGCACGACAGCGTGGGGGCGGCGCAGGGCGCCCAGCGTGTTGCGTGAGTGAGGCGACCGAGGGTTGAGCCCCAAGCCTGCGCCGTTTGCGTAGTACCGCTTGTAGCGGCCGTCGTCCTCCGCAACGATGAGCCCGGCGCCGACGAGCACGGAGAGGTGGTACTCGATCGAAGAAGGCGACATGTGGAGGCGCCGCCGCAGCTCGTTCACGTGGAGGCCGGGGCTCGCCCGGATCGAGTCGTAGAGGCGCTGGCGCGAGCCCTTAAGGGCGTCCACGGTCACGAGGCTGAGCGAGAGCCCGATGCCGCCCACGAGGAACCAGGCCGCCAGCGTGCCCTTGTCGGGCGCGCGCAGGCCGACGCCCGCCGCCGAGGTGGAGGGAACGGAGGGCGCGCTCGCACTCGCGCGAATCAGCGTCCCGTCAAACGCGTGGGCGCGCAGGCGGTGGACGGCGAGCGGGCCCGGCAAGGGGCCCTGCGCGTCGAGCCAGTTGAGGGCCCGGACGGCCGCCTGGCGGTCGACGGTGGGCCCCTGGGCCAGAGCGCGGGCGGCTTCGGAGGTACCCCGCACGTCGCCGAGCGAGCCGTCCGCGCCCTGCCGGAACCGGAGTTCGGCATTCAGGGCATCGGCAGCCGAGGGCCGCGCGTCACGGAACGCTTGCGAGGCGAGCGAGAGGTTGAGCGTGTCTTGTTCCAGCACGCCGGCGTCGAAGCGCGCCTCGAGTTCGGCCCGTGCCGAAGCGGTCCAGTTGTAGACGGGCGCGGGGATGTCGCTCGTGGCCGCCTTGAGCGCAACGCGGTCGGTGGACTCCGAGGCGGTGTACGTGTCCGTCTGGCTCCGGGTGGCCCACACAACCGACGGGGATGCGGCCGCGAGCCGCATCTCGAGCGTGGACACCGACTGACCGTCGCTCGAGGACACGGCATCGAAAGCGAAGACAACCGCGCCAGCCGAAACG
>JBGPNV010000083.1:0-9430 GCA_041487695.1 Thermoplasmata archaeon
GTCGCCGATGGCCGTCGCGGTAAGGCTGGTCGAGACATTCGACCCGGCCGGGACGGTCGCGGGGATGGAAACCTCGACGCGGACCTGCGCGGAGCCGCTGGGCGCAAGGGTGACAAGCGAGATCGACGAGCCGTTGGCGTCAAGGATGCGGGTGGCCCAGGGGCCCGAGGCTGAAAGCAAGACCGTGTTGTTGAGGCTGCCGCGGTTGGTCACGTTGAATGTGTAGGCGACCGCGGCCCCCGGCGGGCCGGCCTGGTCGAGAGCGTCAAGCGCCGCAAGCAGGAAGTCGTACGCCGACGGGAGTTGCAGCGTGATGTTGACCGCCGCCTGGCCGTCTTCCGAGTACGCGCAGGCCGTGGCGTTGCCCACGTCGAGGCCGTCGGTCGCGTTGAGGACAAGCGTGTCGCCGTCGCCGTACGCCGCTGCAAGCAGGATGAGGGCAAAGTGGCCGCCGCCCGTGGCCGTCGTGTTGACCGCCGCCCCCGTCCGCGGCACAAGGAGCGAAACGCTCGCACCGGCGACCCCGAGGCCGCCCTTGAACACAGTCCCGCTCACGGTGAGGTCCCCGACGGGCACCGTGTCCTTCACGGTGACCTGGGCGGTGAGGTCGTTGTTCGTCTCGGAGATCTCGACGATCGCGTCGGTGGGGTCGGCCTCGACCGTCACGACCTTGACGCCCGCGACCGTCCAGGTGTAGTCGAGGGTGAGCAGGCCCGTCCCGTTCACGGAGATCTCCGTCTGGTAGTCGGGCTGCAGGGCCCCGTCGATCCACACGCGCAAGTGCACGCCCGAGATCTCGGCGTTTCGCGCGGCGTTTGCCACCTCGATGGCGATCCGCGAAACATCGCCCTCGACAAGGCGCGGGGCGCCGCCGGTCGATTCGCCCCCGCACTCGCGGAAGAACCGGATGGCCGAGACCACGAGGTCGGGGACCACGACCGTGGTCGTGAGGACAACCGTGTCGTTCCTGGACGAGTCGTTCTGCGAGGTCGCGCGCACGGTCACGGTGTCGTTCTCGCCCGAAAGCGCCGAGCCGGGCGCGCGGAGGATCGCCGACACCTTCGCGCTGCCGCCCGCGGGCAGGCTGAGGTTGTCCCGCGTGAGGACGACGAGCCATCCGGCGGCGGGCGTCGTGTTCGTGATCCGCAGCGTGTCCTGCGAGTTCCCGGCGTTGTAGACATCGAAGGTGTAGGTCACCGTGCCCTCGGCCGTGGCGTTCTTGGCCATCGCCGGCGGGTAGACGGCGACGCCGTACTGGCCCCCGATGATCACGGTGAAGGTGAGGTTCGCGCTGTTCCGGGGCGCAAAGGCCGATACGCCGCTCACGGAGATGTCGTACTCGCCCGGCTGGGCGAGCGGCGCTGTGTTCACGGTGAAAAACGAGGTGTTCGTGTCGCCCGGCGTGCCCGCGGCCGTGACCGTGAGGTTGAGGGGCGAAAGGGCGCCCGTCCAGCCGGGAGGGACGCCAGAGAGCGAGAGGTTGACGAGGTTCGACTGCGTGCCCTCGGAAACCGCGTTCACCACGAACGCATAGGAAAAGCCCGCCTGGACGACCGTGCGGTTGAGGGGGGACTCGAGGTGGAAGCCGTAGAGGGAAGTCACATTCAGGACGATCGAGGCCGCGTTGTTCGTTTCGATGAGTTCGTCGACCGTCCCGTTTCCGTCCACGACCACGGTGAGCGTCCGCGAGCCGCTCGAGGAGAAGTTCACGACAACGTTGGCAAGCACGTTGGTGCTCGGGAGGACAAGCGTGAAATTCGTCTCGTTTAGCCTTGCCGTCCCGTCAAAGAACTCCACCGTAACGTTTCGCGCCGGTGCGTTGCCGCCGTTGCGGACCGTGGCCGTCACCGACACATTTTCGAACTGCTCGGGCACGGTGTTGTTGACCGAGATGCTGCCTGCGTCGACCTGGAGGTCGGCAAGGGCGTAGGAGACGGCCGCCGCGTTGGCCGTGATGTCGAGGAAGCCGTCGTGGTCGAGGTCCGCGACCGCGGGGCCCGTGAACTCCGTCGGCGAGGCCTGGTCGAAGACCTGGTGGCGCAGGATCCTTGACCCGTTCGTCCCCGAGCGGACCTCGGAGGCCCCGTCGGTGAGGAAAACCACGATGTCCTTCACGCCGTCGCCGTTGAAGTCGCCGATCGCGGGCGGAGCGAGGATGTTCTCGCGCGCCGCGCCTGGCACCTCGTCAATCGTCGCGTTCCAGAGGCGCGTGCCGTTGCCGGAAAAAACCTCGACGAACACGCGCGAGTTTGGCGAGACGATCGGCGTCCCGGGTTCGTACGAGAGGGCCACGACCTCGTCGCGCCCATCGCCGTCGAGGTCGACGACGGCCGGGGAGGAACCCGTAAGGCCCTGGAGCGTCGCGTTGGCGGCATAGGAGTTCGAGGCGTTGTAGAAGATGCGTAGCTGGGCGAGCGAGCCCTCGTAGGGCGTGACAAGCGCCCAGTCGTCCAGGGGGCCCGCGCCGTCGAGGTTGCCGGCGGCAGGAGAAGGCAGTTGGAGGTCGAGGGACTTGTACGCCGCGGAGGTCGAGTAGGTTTGGGCGTGGGACATGTTCCATAAAAAGTTGAGGCTCGTGTCGAAGGCCGTGACGATGAAGTCCGAGGCCACCGTCGAGAAGTTCGCGGTCGTCCGGTTCGTGGAGGCGACGAGGATGATCCACCCACCCAAGCGCTCGAAGGCCGTCGGCGCGGACACGATCGTCCCGTCGACCGTCTGGTTGCGGATCTCCGCGCCGTCCGGGCCGTTAAGGTAGTAGAGGCGGTCGCCGGCCGGCGCGAGGATTTCCGGGGCGGGGCCTCCGACCGTGTTCACCGCAATTGGAGTCGAGAGGTTGTTGTTCGTCGAGGTTTCGCCGACAAGCGACCGGTTCCAAATCTGCTGCGCCTGGAGTTGCGTTAGGTTGGCAAGCGGGAATGAGAAGGAAGAGCCGTCCCAGGTGATGTTCGGCGTGACCGCCTCGATGAGCCCCGTGTCGCTGCGGATCACGAGGTCCATCCGGCCGTCCAGGTTCACATCCGCGGCAATCGGGGTGGCGAAGATGTTGCCGAGGATCGGGTACGTCCACATCGTCGTCCCGTTGTTGCCTGTCGCGATGGTCACAAGGCTCGTGCCCGGCACGACCACGTTCGGGTGGCCAAGGACCACGCCGAGCACGTCCGGTTGGCCCGTCGTGTTGTTGAGGCTGACGTCCGAGGAGAAGTTGGCCACCGCGCTTCCGCCCGACGCCAGCGCGATGGGCAGCTTCCACTTCACGAGCGAGTCGTTGAAGCCGCGTCCGGTCACGTTCGGGGCAAAGGAGTGCTGCGGGGTGGCGCCAAACTGGGGGAAGACCTGGTCGGCCCCCGTCACGGTCGCGACCTGCGGCGCGCCTGCGGCAAGGATCGCCGCCAGCGGCAGCGTCGAGAGGACGACGAGCGCGGCCGCCGAGGAGGCGTAGAGTTTGAGGGCAGGCACCCGGCTCATGGGTCTCATCCAGCAGTCTGGATCTGCCTGGCCTTCGCAGAGGGTCGGCGATATTTAACCCTGATCTATCGCTCCTAAAGGATAAAAATCCGGCGCGGCAAGGACGCCGAATCAGCGCGCGCGGCGACCTCTGCTGGCCGCAGCCAGACGATCTTTTTATAGCGGCCGCCTGATTCACGGCCGATGCGGATTTCTTACATACCGACCGTGAAGTGCCCCAACTGCGGGACGACGATCACCTATGCGCCTTCGGCGCAGCCGCCCGAGCACCTCCACCTGCGGAAAGTGAGCTTCGTGTCGCCTTGCCCCAACATGAAATGCATGCGCCTCGTGACCTCCGACCCCGCGCAGATCCGCTGGGAAAAGGTCGACCTGGACGAAGGCGGCAAGGAAACCCTCCCCTTCTAAAGCGCGCGAGGGGCGGGCGGGAAAGCCTCTTTACCTCACCAGCCGATGCCACGGAACCCCGGGTGAAGGCGAAATGAGCGTCCTTGTCGTGCTTGGCTCGAAGAGCGACATCGACGTGGCCGGCAAGGCCTGCGACACGCTCGAGGAGTTCGGCGTCGCCTTTGAACTCCGTGTTTGCTCGGCTCACCGGACGCCGCGCGCGCTTGTGAAACTCATCGACGAGAGCAAGGCGGACGTGTTCATCGCCGTCGCCGGGATGGCGGCTGCGCTGCCAGGCGTGATCGCCGCCCACACGACGAAGCCGGTGATTGGCCTGCCCGTTGGCGGAAAGGTGCCCTTGGACTCCCTGCTCTCGGTGGTCCAGATGCCGCCGGGGATCCCGGTGGCCGCGGTCGGCGTCGACCGCGCGGAGAATGCCGCGCTGCTCGCTGTCCAGATCCTTGCCCTCAAAGACCCCGCGCTTGCCGAAAAGCTCGAGGCGCACCGGCGCAAGCTCGAAAAGGCCACGCAAGACGGCAACCGCGAGGTCACGCGCAAGGGACCGAAAAAGTAGGAGGCATTTTTCGATGGCCAAGGGATTCGACCCGCAGAAGTTCGTCGACGAGGCCGTGGAAGGCGTCAAGGAGCAGGTCGGCACCGGGAAGGTTGTGCTCGGCGCATCGGGGGGCGTGGACTCGACGGTCGCGGCCGCGATCGGCGCGCGCGCGATCCACAAACATCTCACGGCGGTCTTCGTGGACACCGGGCTGCTCCGCAAAGGCGAGGCGGAAAGCGCGGCGAAAACTCTGTCGGGGATGGGCCTCAGCTTCGTAAGGGTCAACGCCGCCAACGACTTCTTCGGGGCCCTTACCGGGTCGACCGACCCCGAGGAGAAGCGCCGGATCATCGGCGAGCGGTTCGTGCGGGTCTTCGAGCGGGAGGCGGCCAAGACGGGCGCCACATTCCTCATGCAGGGCACGATCGCGCCAGACTGGATCGAGTCGGGAGGCGGGCCCAGGGACACGATCAAGACGCACCACAATGTCGGCGGGCTGCCGAAGGACCTCAAGCTCAAGATCGTCGAGCCCCTGCGCGACCTCTACAAGGACGAAGTGCGGAAGGTCGCGAGGCTCCTCAAGCTCAGCGTGGCGGAGCGCCAGCCGTTCCCGGGGCCGGGGCTCGCGGTGAGGTGTCTCGGCGAGTGCACGCCCGAGCGGATTGGAATCGTGCGCGAGGCTTGCGCGATCGTCGAGGAAGAGATCGACAAAGCGGTCGAGGCCGGAACGATGGAGAAGCCGTGGCAGTACTTCGCCGCGCTGCTGCCGGTGAAGAGCGTGGGGGTGCACGGCGACCTGAGGGCGTACGGACAGACGGTCGTCGTGCGGGCGGTCCACTCGCTGGACGGCATGTCGGCGGCCTACTCGCACATCCCCCACGAGACGCTGGACCGGATTTCCATCCGGATCACGAATACGCTGAAGAAGCACGTGAACCGCGTGGTCTACGACATCTCGAACAAGCCGCCGGCAACGGTGGAGTGGGAGTAGTCCGACTCGGGCGTGTGGGTGGCGGCTGCTCCACTCGGGTGCATTCCCTCAGACCTGCGGCGTGGCGCCGCCGTACCTGTACCCCTTGAAGGCGATCTTCACCTGGTCACCGTCGATGAGCATCTTCAGTTGCTCAAGGGGTCGGGGCGCCGGGCCGAACACAACTTTGCCAGCCACGTAAAGGTCGAAGGTGCAAAGGTGGCACGGGTCCACGATCATGTCGTGCCCGTTGGAAACGGGCACCAGGTGCTTTGTCTCGGCCTCCGTTCGCCAAAGGCACGTGCACCCCAGGTGCGTGCACTTCGCGTTGAACGCCGCGAACCCCGGGGCGACAACGCCCCGCACCCCCGCGGCGACAAGGGTCGAGTCAAGGTAGACCACAATGACGTTAAACGCGAGCTCGGGGACCTTGCCTTGGGCCCCGTAGCGTGGGCCCGGGAAGGCCGACGCGCGCATCGGTGCGCCCTCCTTGTCGTTGTGCCAGGCCGAGGCGGCCGCCGACACGGAAAAGATGAAATCAAACGTTCCGTCGATTGGGGGTCCGGCCGGAGCCCGCGAGCCCTGGTTGGGCCCGAGCAGGCCTCCCCACCCCGAGACCGCCGCCGCACCTTCGACGGCCGCCCCACCAAGCGCCGCCTTGACGAGGAGGCCCCTCCGTGCGTGGTCAATGGGCGGCTGCCCACCGGTTCGCTTCGCCTTGGCCGCCTCTCCTCGGATCGGCGCAGGAGCGGGCGCTTCAAAAGAATTGCCTTCAAAGGCAGCCCCCCTTTCTCCAAAGCGCCGGCAGACCAAAAAAAGAAAAAAGGGCCCGCCCGCGCAAGCGCGCGGGCGAGCCCAGGCCGTTCGCCTTATTGTTGGTCCCAAGGTCTACAGCACAATGATCGTGCCCGTGAGCCCTTCATGGTCCGGGTGGCACTGGTGCGTCGCGTCGACGAAGGGCAGCGGGCAGCGGTAGACATAGGTCCCCGCCTTCAACGCCGTGAACGTGATGGCCGCGCTGGACCCGTCCGGGTTGCCGCTGTTTTCCGTGCCCTTGAGGGTCGCCACGACCGTCGTGCCCGAGAACGCGTCGGATGGCGCGTCGATCACGAAGCCGTGGTCCGTTTCGAGGGCGTTCTTCAACGTGAGCTTCACCGTGTCGCCGTGGTTGATCACAATCGTGTTCGGGGCCCACCGGATGAACTCGCCGGCCACGACCTCGCTGTCCACCGCGGGCGTGTCGAGCTGCACGACACACGCACAGGTGTCGTTCCAGCCAACAGTCACTTGGGCGATGTCCAGGGACAGGGTCATTTCCACGGTCCTCGCCGCGTCCGGCGTCGAGGCCGGTTTCGAGTAGGCGGCGCTTACCGCCATCCCCGACATGACCACGGCGATCACACTTACCACAAGCACACCCATCGCAGACTTCCGTTCGGCTACCACTCTTGTCACCTTAACCCTATGTTGTCCGCGTACAGTATAAGAGGGGAGTACGATTCCCGATCCTGATTCCAAAGGTTGGGAGTCGACCCCCACGCTCATCAAGCCCGGCCCCCTTCGCAATTCCTTGATGCAAGCGCTGGCTGACCCCGAAAGCGCCCGGATCCTCGCGGCGACGGCCTTCCAGCCTCGCTCCGCCATGGAGATCGTCAAGGAGGAGGACCTGCCCCAGTCGTCCACGTACCGGCGCCTTCACGAACTCGAGGAGGCCGGCCTCATCGTCGTGGCCAAGACGATCCTCAAGCCCGACGGGAAGACCTACCAGATGTACAAGGCAACCTTCAGCGAGGTCCGCGTCCACTTCCGGGGCCGGGAACTCGTCGTCGAGGCCGAGCCCAACTCGGATGTCGTCGAGCGCGCGTTCCGGCTTTTCCACTCGTTCACGCAGGAGCCCTGAACCCCATGTTCGACCACCCGCTCCTCGTGGCCGCCAAGCTCGCGGTCCTCATCCTCGGCGCCGGAGTGGCTGGCCTCTCGTTCCTCGCCTGGCGTCGGACGGGGGACCGGCTGATGGCCTTCCTCACGGCCGCGTTCGCGTTCATCGCGCTCGGCTCCTTTGCCGAGGGCGTCCTCTTCGAGTTCTGGGGCCTCAGCCTCTTCACCGTGTCCATTGTGGAGACCCTTTTCGTCTTGACGGGGCTTTCGATGCTCGCGGTCGTCTTGCGGCCGAGGGGGGTGCGGCGGTGACGTTCTGGGATGCGCTGTCCGTCATCGCCCTCGCGTCGGCCAGCATGCCCTCGGTATTCTTCGCCTCGAAGATGTGGGCCCGCCAGCCGCAGGCCGCCCGGCTCTCGGCGTTCCTCGCGGCGGCGTTCCTCGTCCACGGGAGTTACCACCTCCTCGTGGTCATGGGGGCCCCCCAGACCGCCATCCTCACCATAGAGTCCGCCTCGGCGGTCCTGATCCTTGTCTTTGCGGGCCTCTATTGGCGTGAACGGGAGGCCCCCGGATGAGCGACCTTGACAGCGCCCTGCGGGCGCTCACCGTGGGGGCGACCGCCGCCGCGTTTCTCGTTTTCGTCATCCGGACCGGCACGCGCCGTCAGCCGGGGCCGGCCACGGAGACCGACTTCGGCCTCGTGTTCGGGTCGTTCCTCGCGGCGTGGGTGGCGACCGAGCTCCTGGAGTTCCTGGCCGTGCCCGAGATCCAGCAGGCCGGCGAGGCCCTGCACTTCCTCCTGCTCGCCACTCTGGCGGTTTGGCTGAACGCGCGGTTCTTCACCGCGCTGCGGAAAGCGAAGGAGGCCGAGTGAGCATGGAGCATGAGGTGCTTGTCGCTCTGCGGCTCGCGATCGTCGCGGTGGGCGGGCTCGTCGCGCTGTGGGCGCTTCGGCTCGCCCGGCGCGCGCCAGGCCACCGGTTGCCCTACATCCTGCTCGCGGGCGGTTTCGGCCTGGTCACCCTTGCGGCGGTCCTGGAGGGCGCGCTCTTCGAAATTGCGGGGTGGGACATTGTGGCGGCCGCCACGACCGAAGCGTTGCTGAGCTCCGTTGGGTTCGCCGCGATCCTCGCGGCCGTGTGGCTCAGCGGAGTCGGAGCAGGGAGTCCTCCGGACGGGCCACCTTCCACTTGATCGAGCAGCCCATGGCCATCGTGACCGGTTCTGCGACCGCTTGGCCCGCAAGGGCGGCTTCGGCCGCATCCCGCAAGTCGTGCTTCTTCGCCTTGGCGGCCTCTTTGTAACCGTCGTCGATGCGCCCGTGGTAGACGAGCCTCCGGTCTTTGCCGAACACGAAGAACTCCGGCGTGCACTGCGCGCCGTAGGCGCGCGCAACGGCCTGCGACTCGTCGTGCAGGTACACGAAGTTGAACCCGCGGGCCTGGGCGCGCTGCTTCATCCCGTCGAAGGAGTCCTCGGGGTAGACCTTGTCGTCGTTGGGGTTGATGGCCACGAGCTGCACGCCCTTCGGAGCGAAGTCCCGCTGGAAGGCCATCATGCGCTCCTCGGTCGCCTGCACGTAGGGGCAGTGGTTGCAGGAAAAGCACACGACGAGCACGGGCTTGTCCTTGAAGGAGGCGAGCGAGTGGGTCTTCCCGTCGATGCCGGGCAGCGAGAAGTCGGGCGCAGGCGAACCCGCCTTGAGAGCGAGCTTTGCGTCGGAGTAGGTGGGCATGGCTTCGCGATTCGGGCGCGGCTATTTACGGATTGGCCGGAGGCCTCCGGCGCCGCCGGGCGAGCACGAGGGCCAGGAGCGCTCCGGCGGCCACCACACCCGCGATTGTGCCGGCCCTAAGGGCAGGCGAGAGGGCGGGGCATGCGGAACGAGGTGGCGGGGTCGCGCTCACGCGAAGAAGCGCCAAATCTTCTCGCGCAGGTTCTTGGGCGGCGGCGGCGCGAACGCCGGGTCCCAGCTGATGTAGGCGAGCTCGATGGGTTCCATCGGCGCCTTGCGAGTGGCGCGCGCCGCAGGTCCAAATTCGATCTGGCTGGGCTCCCTGCTCGCCGCCTCCTGTGCCTCGGCCATCAGACCACCGTGGCGGTGGCGGCTATCAAAAGGAGCGCAAGGGCGTAGGCCAATCGCGCATAACACGAGGCGCAAGGCGCGCTGA
>JBGPNV010000084.1:0-9424 GCA_041487695.1 Thermoplasmata archaeon
CCCCCCAACAAAACCCCCCCCAAGCAACAAGAGGCACAGCCCCGCGGCTAGCCTCGCCGTCTCCCCTTCCATCGGGCCGCCCCCTCCCCGTTAGGCCCAAATAACCCTCTGCATTTGCGCCACCTTCGCCCATGCCAAGCGCCCTACAGGGAAATTTCGACGCCGTACAACTTCTCTGGGTTCTCCTTGTGAATCTTCCAAACCCGTTCCTCCGCCACCCCCTGCTCCAACATGGCCCGCGTCCTCCGGGGGACCGTCGCTGGCGCCATCACCGCCCCAGGCCTGCGCTTGTCATCGATGAAGTCCGTCTCCAGCACGAAGCGGTCACCCTTTTCAAGCGCCACCTTCACATTCGGCCGCGATGCCAGCACGGACGGCATCAGCCCGAAGTTCTCCTCCTCTTTCACGAGCGGCCCGCAGTAGTGCTTCGCAACCCTCGCCTTCGAAAGCCCCGACGCCTCGACTCGCGCCGCCAGGTCCTTCATCACCTCTACCGTCGCCGACTCCGTGTGGAGCTGCACCGCAAGCCCTGCGTTTTTGGCCGTCGTAAACTCGAAGGCCATAAGCCGGTTCGAAAACGCCCACATCGCCTCCGACACCGGGTAGTGCGGCCGCCCCGCTTCCGAGAGCGCGACCACGAGCGGCTCCTCCCGCGCGACCTTCACACACTCGCCGATCGCCCCGGTGAGCAGCGCCCAGGCACCCTCAAACCCCAGCCGCTCCCCGTGCCTCGTGAACTCTGCCGGGTGCGGGCACAGCGCCACAAAGCAGCGGACATCGCCCCGCGCGTTCACCGCGCGCCCCATCTCCACCGTCGCCTGGAATTCGGCACGGTACGCCTCGGCGCTCGTTGACAACGCCTCAAAATCCGGCTTGTGGACGAGGAGGAAGTGCGTCCCCCCTGCCTTCACGAACTCGTCTACGCTCGCCTGGTACCCGCCGTGCTTCGCATCGAGGTGAAAGTGGTCGTCAAAGACGGGGACTCTCGCAGGGGCGCCCACCTCTCTCCCCCCTCGGGGCATCCGCCCCCACATCCCCGCGCTAGGTCTGTATGAGCCCCGCTTGCTTCAGCTCGTTCAGGATGTTCACGATCGCTTCTTTCACATCGTCGGGTTTCTTCGCCCCAGTGCAAACCATCTTTCCCGACCCGAAAAGCAGCAAGACCACCTTCGGCTGATCCATGCGGTAGACAAGGCCTGGAAATTGCTCAGGTTCATACTCCACCTTCTCAAGCCCCAGCGAAACCGTGATCGTATTGAGGTTTAGCGGGCTCCCAAGGTCCGTCGAGGCCACGAGGTTTTGGATCGTGATCTCCACCTTCTCCGAGACCTTCACGCCGGCCGCAATGAGCCGCTTGATCACGGTGTTGATCGCTTGGTGAACCTCGGGGATCGACTTCGCCCCCGTGCATACCATCTTCCCCGATCGGAAGAGGAGGGTCGCCGTCTTGGGGTTCTCAAGTCGGTAGATTAGCCCTGGGAAGCGCTCCGGCTCGTACTCTGCCCCTTCCAAGGTAAGCGCAATGGACGGGAGGTCAAGCTCGTTATCAAGTAGAGATGTTGCAACCACGTTCTCGATGCGGAAGTCTGGCAGGGAAATCACCTTTTAAGGGGGGCCTTTCTTGGGTTTAAATACGGGCTTTCTTAAAAAGCGTTGGGGTCGGCAAGGGCCTTTTGGGGGCCCGCGCCTGCGGCCAACCCCCTGGGTATTTAATGGGTAGAAGCGGCCCCAAAAGACCCCCCGCAGCGCCCCAAACGGGCGCCACCCTCAGCGGATCTTGTCGAGCGAGAACGAGCCGATGTTGATGCCTTTGCGCGAGTACTCGTAGGCGATCCACCCGCGGTTTTGGGCGTCGGTAATCCCGACCACCCGGATGTAGTTCTTCGTATTTTCCGTCTTCACTTGGACCGACCCGTCCATGGCGTGCGCGAGGTTGGCAAGGTCCGTGGCCGAGTGCATCGCCTCGTCGAGCGCGTAGAGCGAGACGGCCTTCTTCATCTTGCTCTTGCCTGTGAGCATCTGCAGGAAGCGGAAGGTTGCCGTCACATCGGAGTACGTGATAAAGGTCGAGATCGACATCACGACGACGCGGTAGGTCGGGTGCTTCTCCTCCTTCGTCCACCTGTCGGTGATGACTTCCATCGCCTCCATGATCGCCTTGTAGTCGGTCGGGTGGTCGATGAAGGTCGCATACTTGTTCTCCTCGACCTCGCCCATCGCGCGCGAGTAGCAGTCGACCCACCGCAGGAGCCCGAGCTTCTCATACTCGTCAATGGAAGGGAGGATGGCTGCAAGCTCGGCCTTGACAGAGGCGGGCGCCACATCCGTGAGGACCATCGCGACGGGGACGCCCTTCTGCAGTCCCTCTGCGGCGAAGGCGTACATGAGCACCTCCTTGCCGATGAACGCGGGGCCTGACACGAGGATGTTCGCGCCCAGCGGGAACCCGCCGTAGACAAGGTCGTCCATGCGCGGCGTGCCGGTCTTAACCTTGCGCGCCTTCATCTCGAGCTCGATTTCCTTCTTGCGCATGTCGACGTCTTCGCGGACGGCTGCCTCCTCCTTGATGCGCAGCTGGCCCTCTTTCTGGCGCAGGAAGGATTCCTTGGCCTTCATCTCCTCCTCCTTGGCGGCGATTTCGCGTTCGAGCTGCTGGAGGCGCTTCTTCATCTCGACCTGCTCGACGGAGCCCTCCTGCTGCTTGGCTTCCTGGAGCTGGCGGATCGACTGCTCGACGACCTTCTGCTTGTAATCGAGCTCCTCCTGCCGTCGGTTAAATTCCTCATCTTTGTACTTCACGACGGTCTTGAGCTTGCGCAGTTCGTCTTCACGCGATTCCATGCTTACCTGGAGCTCCTTGATCTTGTCGTCGCGCTCCACGATGAGCTTCTGCATTTCCGGGAGTTCGTTCATCTTGTTGTTGAATTGGGAGTCCGCCTCCTGCCTGCGCAGCTCCCGCTCTTCCTTCAGGCGTTGGAACTGCTCGTCGAGGTCCTTCTTGCGGGCGAGGTACTCGCGCTCCTTGCGCTCGAGCTCGGCGCGGCTCTTGCCTAGTTCCGCCTCCTTTGCCTTGACCACCTCGCTGTCCACCGCTGGCCCTCCGCGGATGGGGACGGGGCGCCCGGCGACCGGCTGGGGGGCAGTGCCCGCCTTCGAAAGCGCCTCGCGCTTCTCGATGACTTCTTTCTCGAGGGTCACCACCTGCTCTTCGAGGCCCTTGCGCCTTGACTCCTCCTCGCGGATCGACTCGCGGAGCGACTCGAGCTCCTCGTCATGCTTCTTGCGTTGGAGGTTCGTGACGTACTTCATCATGGCAATCGAGCCTTTCTTGAGGTTCTCGAGTTCCGCTTCGATCTCCGCGCGCCGCTTCTCCTCACGGGAGTACATGTCGCGGAATTCTTCGAGCTTCATGCGGGCCTGGCGAAGCTCATCCTCCATCGCCTGGACTTCCGCGGAGGTGAGCCCAAGGACGGCGGCGCCGACCACACCTTCGCCGGCCTGCGCGCGCATGAGTTTCTCGCGCAGGTCCTCGACTTCAGCCATCTTCTTCTTGAGCTCGAGGCGGGCCTTGTCGAACTCGTCCTCTTTGACCCGGATGTACTCCTCGGCTTTCTTGAATTCGGCGTACTGCTCGAGGCGCCGGTTCATGTCGTTGAGCTCTTTTTCGTACTTGATCCGCTGGAGCGCAATCGTGTTGCGCATCTTGATTTGGAAGTCGTTCTTGACCCGGTTGAGCTCCTCTTCCTTGGCCGCGAGGTCTGCGCGGGCGTGGTCGAGTTCGGCGTGGGCGTCGGCCGCGGCCGCGCGGCCCGCGCCCGAGTCGACGGTGATCGAGCGAGCGCCCTCGCGCGTGAGCACGGCGCCCTGTTCGCCGCCCTCCTCTTCGCGGGCGCGCAGGATTTCGCCGCGCCGACGGTAGGCCGCCATGTAGCGGTCCATCGGGGACCTTGGCGAAACCTTGGGGGCTTCTTGGGTGGCCACCGCGAATTCCTCCCGGGTTTCCGGGGGCTTCCGATCGGGGCGGGCGCATTAATAAGGGTTTGTCGCAGGGCTGCGAGCGGTGCCCCCCACAGGGCGAGGGCCCCGAGGCGCGCTCAGCCTTCCGTGGAGCTGCCCACGTCGGCACTTTCGATCATGCGGATCCGGCCGTCGTCGAACCGGTAGAGGGCCCGGGGGCGCCTGAGGACAACGTCTGTGAGGTTCGCGATGGCGATCTCGCCGAGGAAATCCTCCGTGCGGGAGATGTCGCGCATGACAAGGACGCCGTCGACGGACCTGTCGGCGCTGTGCTGGTCGTCGCGCTCCTGGACGAGGATGAGGTCGCAGTTCGCCCCCCGGACGAGGTCGCGCTGGAGGGTCTCGACGAGGGACTTGTACTCGATGCCATACTTGCGGGAAAGGGCGTCGACGCGGTCGATGACGATGACGAGCTTGTTGGGCAGCAGGCGCTCGACGGCGTCGTAGAGGTTTACAATCTCGGCCATGCCGGGGTTGAGAGCGAGCAGCCGGGCGATGCGCTCCGTGTTGATCCGGTAGCTCTTGGGCCGGTCGAGGACGGGGGGCAAGGCGCCGGGGGGCAGGTCGGGCTTGAGGGCCCGGACGGCGTCGACAAGTTTCTGGCGGGCGGCGCGGGCGTCTGCGGGGGGCGGCTGCATGATCGCGTCGGGGGTGTTTGCGCGGTTGAAGAGGAGGAAGTCGTCGAGGCGCTTCTCGCCCACCCATGCATAGGCGTCGTGCAGGCGCTTGTCGGGCTCGTGGGTGAAGAGGAGGAGGACCTCGTCGTCGAAATTGGCAAGGGCCTCGGCAAGTTCGAGGGCGAAGTTGCTCTTGCCCGTGCGCCGCTTCCCGTTGATGATGATCGACCGGCCGTTCGGCTTGTTGAGGTAGTTGAGGAGCTCGGAGGGCAACGAGAGGCGCCCCTTCACGAGGGCGCGCCTCGTGGGCTGGGGCGTCGTGGCCGACTCGTCGAGTTTGCGAAGGGGCGCAAGGTCCGAGCCCGAGGACGAGAGGACGGAGATCCGCTCGTCGAGGTCGCGCCTGGCTGATTGGGCGGCTGCGACGGGCGCGGAGTGCGCGCCCGGTTGTGTAGGCGCCGGGGGAGCAAAGGGGGCGAAGGGGGCTTGGGCGGAGGGCGCCGCGACGGGTCCCGAAGCGGCGGCCGTCGAGGGTGTTGCCATCGCGGGGGCCGGGGGCGCGGGCTGCGCGTGAACGGCTGCTGCGGCGCGGGCCGCCATCGAGGCCGCCCCCTTCGCCTCGGCGCGGGTCTTGTTGAGGTCGAGGCGCTGGCCCTCGATTTCTTCCATCGCGAACCGCAGTTGGAGCTCGAGTTCGTTGCGCTGGTGGCGCTCCTTCTCGACCTGCTGCTGCACGTCGTTAAGCGCCTGGTCTTTGGCGCGAACGAGCTTGTTGGCTTCGAGCCATTCGACTTTGGCGCGCTCGAGGTCCGTGGCCAGTTGCTTGATTTCCGCGGACACGTCGCCGCCCGAGGTCGCCGAGAGGGACACCTTGGCCATGTCAGTCTTGAGCTTCGTAATCTCGCGGTCCATACGGTCGACCGTTTCCTGGTCGCGGTCGCGCTGGCGCTCCGCCTGGCCGAGTGCGTCGCGGACATGCTGGAGCTCCTCCATCTGTTCCTGGAGCTTGAGCTGCGTCTCCTGGCGGCGGCGCTCCTCGTCGCGGAGGTTTGAAAGCGCGCGGTCGAGCTGCTGCTCCTTCGCCGCGCGGTCGGCCTCCGCGACCTGGCGCCCTTTGTCGTTGGACTCGGCCACGACTTTGAGCTGTTTCACGGAATCCTCGAGGCGCCGGGCCTCCTGCTCGACCTTGCCGCGGGCCTGCACCTCGCGCTCGACTTGCCCGCGGGCCTCTTCGAGAGCCACCTGCGTGCGTTTCGTGAGCGTCTCCTGGGACTTCAGGGTCTCCCGCTCCTTGTTGAGCGAGGAGTTCAGGGATTCGAGTTCCTTGGACTGTTTGTCGGAGTGCTCTTGGAGGACGTTCCATTTTAGGGCGTCCGCTTCGACCTCGCGCTCGAGGGTCTGCACAGCCTCCTCAAGCTCTTTCATCCGCCCCTCGCTCACCTCGCGCCGCTTCTTCTGCTCGTCGAGCTGGCGCCTCATCACCTCGAGTTCCTTGTCCTCTGCTTGGAGTTTTTTCGTGAGCTTGAGCGACTCGCCACGGGCGCCTTCGAGGCTCGCCTCCAGCTCGGCCATCTTTGCCTCGCCGCCTTCGAGGAGCTTCTCCATCTCCTCGCCTCGGGTCGTCTGACGCCTGAGTTCCTCTTGGGCCTCTACGAGGCCGTGCTTGGCCTCCTCGAGGGCGCGCTCCGCGCGCTGGCGGAGCGAGATCTCCTCGTGGAGCTTGCGTTCATAGCGGTCGAGCTCGCCCTTGCGCTGGACCGCCTCCTTTTCCTGGACCTCGCGCCGCTGGGACTCTTCGATGAGGCGCGCCTTCAGCAGGGCGCCCTCATCGACTGCGGCGCGAAGGGACATCTCGAGGGCCGCGAGTTTCTTGCGCGCGTCTTCCTCCGAGTCGCGCATCCGCTGGGCGGCTTCGCGGGCCTCCTTGATCTCGGTCTCGAGCCGCTCTTGGTCCTCCTGGAGGACGGCTTCGTGGGCCTCAAGCGCCTGCCGCTGCTGCTCGAGTTGGGACATCTCCGCGTGCATCTCCTGCTCGACATCGAGGAAGGAGCGCTCGCGGGCGGCCGACTCGTCGCGGAACTTGAGGAGTTCCTTGAGCTTCGTGTCGAGCGTGTCCTTCTCCTGCCTCAGCTGCTTCTCGGTCTCGCCCTGGTGGGCCTTCAGCGCCCTTGCGTCCTCAAGCTCCTTCTGGAGTGAGGCCTCCTGCTCGTCAAGCTTCGACTGGCGTGCACGCAGCTCCTCGGACTGTTCGACGAGCTGGTCGTTGAACGACTTGAGTTGGCGGTCGCGCTCCTTTGCGGTGATCTCGCCCTTCGCGAAGCGCGACTCGACGTCCTTCTTGCTCTTTTCGAGCTCATCGGCTTCATGGCGCATGGCCCGCTTGCGATCCTCAAGCTCAGCGACCTTCGCGCTGATGGAGTTCTCCTGGTCTTGGAGCGCCGCTTCGCGGCGGCGGATCTCCATTTCGCGGCGGTCGATCTCGCGCAAGCGGTCGGCGGCTTGCAAGGCGGCTTCGTTGCCTTTGGCCTTGGCGTCGGCCTGGAGGCGCGACTTGAACTGTTGGAGCCGGGCCTCCCGGTCGGCGAGCTTCTTCAGGGTGGCGTCGAGGTCGGTGCGACGTCGCTGCCTCTCGCTGGTGACCTGCGAGAGTTCCTGCTCTTTGAGGGCGGAGCTCTCCTCGACTTGTTTGCGGATTTCCGCCGACTGCGCGAGCTGCTTATGGAGCGGGTCCGTCTTGGCAAGGAAGCTCTTCTCGAGGATCTGGCTGAGTTGGGCCTCGTCGAGGGTGGCCACATCCACCCCGCGCATGCCCTCGGGTGTTTCGTCGGCGGGCGGCTGGGCGGGCTTCGCCCCTTTGGCCGGGGGCGCGCTTTCCTTGGGCTCGGCCGTGCTCACCCCTCCTGGAAGCGCTGGGGCTCCAGCCTGCTGGAGACTCGGGTTTTCAACCCGCGCCGGTTATAATAGTGTTGCCCCGCGAGTCGGCGGCGGCGATTCGCAAGCGCCAGTGCGGCGCGGAAGGCTTGAGATACGGGGGGGCCTGCCCCCGAGGGAGAGGCGGGGGAAGGTGCCTTGAGCGTAAAGCGGCCGCCCAAGCGCTACCTTGGGTTGAGGTTTGAGCCGCCGGGCGCGACGCGCCGGGAGGTCACGCGAGCCTTGGAAGAGGCGTGGGCGCGCGCGGCGCCGCCCGCTGGGGCGCAGGCCCCCCGGCTCCTTGTATGCGAGGCGGGCCGCGCGATCGTGGCGGTCCCGCGCTCGCTTGCGCCCCTTGCCAGGGCCGCGGTGGACGCCCCAACGAAGGGCGCCGGCGGCGTGGCCCTGAGGCCCGTCGTGACCTCCGGCACGGTTGCGGGGGTCAAGAAACGGCTGGGCCTCGCGCGCCAACGGCGCCAGGGCCCTTGAGTTCGCGCCAAGGTATTTCGCTGGACGGGCGCCTGAGGCCACCGGCGTGCAGCATGGCGACCGGGGACCCGCTGCTGGATTTCGCCTTGGGCCTGCGGAGCGCCGCGCTTACGCCGCTCATGCGCGCGGCGTCCGAGGCAAACTCCGCCTATGCCTATGTGCTCGTCGTGCCCCTAGTCTACTGGGTCCTGTCGCGGCGCGTGGGCTTCCGTCTGCTCCTTGCCGATGCGGCCGGGACCGTCGCGACGGTAGTCATGAAAGACGGCTTCGCGCTCCCGCGCCCGCCCGACAGCGGGGAAACCGCATGGCTCACGGAAGCGGACGGGTACGGCTTTCCAAGCGGCCACGCTTCGGCGGCGGCCACAACCTGGTCGACGCTTGCGGCGCTCACGAAGCGCCTGCCCCTGGCGCTCTTTGGCGCGGCGGTGACGGTGGCGGTGGCGCTCTCGAGGCTCTACCTCGGCGTGCACTATGGGCGGGATGTCGTGGGCGGAGCGCTCTTGGGGCTCGGCGTGGGCCTCACCGTCCTTGCGGCGGGGCCCGCGCTCGAAGGCCGCTTGAGGGCGCTCAGCCGAAGGCAGCGCTACGCGGCCGCCCTTATCTTCCCGGCCCTGCTCTTGCTCAACGCTTCGAGGGACGCCATTGTGATTGACTGCGCGGCCACCGGCGCGGTCTTCGGCCACCTGGCGGCGAGCGACTGGGGCTGGACAATTGGGACGGGGGACCCGAGGAAGCTGCCCCTCTTCGGGGCGTTGCGCCTGCTCCTGGGGCTGCCGGTGCTGGCCATGCTCGCGGTCGGCCTCGGCTCGCCAAGCTCGACGGACCCTGCCCTCCTCGCGGTGCGCTTCGCGCTCCTCGGCGTGTTTGTCACTCTGCTCGGGCCGCGGCTCTTTGGTGCCGCCGAGGCGGGGCTGCCGGAAAGGTTTCGGCCGAAGGGCGCGACCTAGTCATTAAATCGCAACCGTAGCCAATCCTTTTGTGCAGGCGGCCTGATGCCGCCG
This sequence comes from Thermoplasmata archaeon, assembly GCA_041487695.1. Lineage (GTDB taxonomy): Archaea > Thermoplasmatota > DTKX01 > DTKX01 > DATEUP01 > DATEUP01. The sequence goes on from JBGPNV010000084.1 coordinate 9,035, forward strand.
GACGAGGCCTTTACGATGCAAGCTGGACAGATGGCATATGACCGAGCGATTACGGTGTTTTCCCCCGACGGCCGCCTGTTCCAGGTCGAGTATGCACGGGAGGCCGTGAAGCGCGGCACGACGACCATCGGCCTGAAGTTCAAGGACGGGGTCGCGCTCATCATCGACAAGCGCGTTTCCTCGCGGCTCATCGAACCCTTCTCGATCGAGAAGATCTTCGTCATCGACGACCACATCGGCTGCGCGACCTCGGGGCTCGTCGCCGATGCGCGAGTCCTTGTGGACCGCGCGCGGGTGGAGGCGCAGGTCAACAAGATCACTTATGACGAGACGATCCCCGTCGACATGCTCGTGAAGAAGATCTGCGACTTCAAGCAGAACTTTACGCAG
>JBGPNV010000085.1:0-9421 GCA_041487695.1 Thermoplasmata archaeon
CCAGCACGAAACCGATTACCATAGTGAACCGATTGCATCCTAGCCGCGTCGATTTATATAGAGTTTTGCGGCCGCGTGCACTTCTCGATTGCACGGGGCCCGCCCCGCCCCTCTTCGAAAGGGTTTTCTGCGCGGGCGGCAAGCCGGCGCGCGGTAACCCCCATGCCCGTAAAAGACCTCGAATTCACCGCCCTTGAGGCGAAGCGCTTCACGCGCCGCGCCGAGCGCCTCGTCATCGACCGGCTCGACCAAAACAGCGCCGTTTCCGTGATCTACCCGGTCGACGACCAGACGGCCGATGTGGAATTCCGCTTCACGGTGACCTACGGGGCGGTCGCCTCGATCCGCATCGAAGGCCGGCTGATCTTCACAGGGGACGCGAAGGCGCTCGTGGCTAGCTGGCGCGACAAGAAGAGCATGCCAAACGAGATCGCGTCGGAGATCCACACGGCAGTCATGTCAGCCTGCATCCCGGAGGCCGTGATGGTCGCTCGCGACCTGCACCTGCCGCCACCGATCCCGATTCCCCAGGTCAAGTTCGACGGCAAGCCCGCCCCGCCCCCCAAAGGCGGCTGGAGCCCCGAGGTCGGCTGAAGGTCGGTGGGGTTCCGCGTCCACGCGCTCCGGCGCCAGCACCTAGACTTTATATCGCGCCTGGCAAGTCCTCGCCCCCACAACCCAAGGCGGCGCAACCGATGCAACCCACACCCTCGGACATGACCGGAGCACGCAGCGATTTCGATGTTTCCGCGAAGGCAGATGCGGCGACGCTTCGCGAGACGCTCCGCAAGAAGCAGGAGAGCCTCAACAAACTGTGGGACGCCTACGAGGCGCAAGAGCGCGAGGTCGTGAAGCTCAAAGAAAAGCTCTCGCACGCGGAGGCGGAGAGCCTGGAGAGCGAAAGCGCGCTCACGAACCTCAAGATGGCGCTCGAAGCGCGCGACACACGGACGCGCGAGCTCGACATCGAACTCATCCGGCTGCGCAAATTCAAGGAAGAGGCCGAGCCGAAGGTCCACAGCCTCGAGGCGCAGCTGCGCGGCGCCGAGGACCGCTACTCGAAGGTCTTCAAGCTCGCGGAAGTCGTGTCCGAGAAGGCGAAGTACTGGCAGCGCGGCGCCGAAGAGCGCGATGCCTGGTTCGACCGCCACATCGGCGTGTTTGGCGAATTCAAGCGCGCGCTCGAGGAGCGCGAGACGATGATGTCGCGCCTCCGCACGGAGGCGGCAGGCCTCGAGACGCAGGAAACGCTCCGGAGGCAGGGCCTCAAGGGCGCCCATTCCGGCGGGTCTTCCGACGCGCCCAAGAAGGCCCCGTGAGGACGCGTCCCCCTGCTTTGAGGGGCGCCCTCACCTGAGCGGCGTTGTGCAGAAGGGGCAGCGCGCCCACGTCGGCTGCGTCGGTTTTCCGCACTTCGGGCACAGGGCCTTCCCCTTCGCCGCGTCCTTAAGGGCCTTCTTGACGGCCGCCGCGTCGTCGCGCGCCTTCTCGAAGTCTCCGCTGTCGAAAGCCGCCCGGGCCGCCTTGAGCTTCGCCTCGGGGCCCGCCACGGTCACGCCCTTGCCCCGCGCGTCGTCGATTTCCATCGAAACCTCGTCGAGCCGCTTGATCGCGACCTTCTTGGCAAGGTCGTGGAGTGCGATGTGGATTTGACCCTCGGTCTTGGCCCCAAGCTCGACGGCCCCCACCATGTCCCCGGAGGCGCGCCTCTGGTCGGCCTCAGCAAGTGTGGCTTCCGCCGCGCCAAAGTCCGCCGTGAAACCGTCCTCTTCGCCCACGAGCATGAGCGTGCGCGCGTAGTCGAGCATGCCCTCGGCCTTCCCGGCGAGGTGGTCCGCTTCGTGCTTCTTGGCCACGAACCGCGCGCGGTTGAGGTAGCGCGAGGCGGTGGACTTGTTGTCCTCCTCACGCATCTTGCGCGCGCGCTCGAGCAGGTCGCGGGGCTCGACGGTCTCGGCGCCGGCCTTCGCCGCGCGCGCGATCGCGTCTTCGACGACCTTCACGTAGTCGTCGAAGTGGCAGTAGGCGCAAAGGTCGCCGTAGATGGCGTGGCCGCAGGTCGGACAGTGGGAGCCCTCGCGGGCGTATTCCTCGCGCGACTCGTAGCTCTGCTCCTCGGCGACCTGGTCGGTCGTCGTGTGCTCAGTCCCGAGCCCGAGGTCGAGCACGGAGGGCTTCCTGTCGCCCGCCGTGATCGTCTCGATCTTCTTCACCTTCACCGTGCGCTCGGCGCCCGAGAGGATCTCGTTGAAGAGTGTGCGTGCCTGGTCGACCATGACCGACGCCTCGCCAAACGAGGAGTAGGACAGCTGGAATTCGGCCTGCTGGAGCAAGTCGCCCACGTCGGTAAAGTCCCCCGCCGAGCGGTGCTTCTTGATCTCGCCGCGGGTCGCCTCGATGCCGTCTTGGACGCTGCAGCGGGGGCAGGGCGCGTCGAAGGCCTCCTTGTGCGTGCCGCAGCGCGGGCAGGAGTAGATGATCTTCTTTTCCTCGGCGACCTTTCGCGTGAGTACCGTTTGGCCGCTCGAGGTGAGGCCGGTGGCAATGAGGACGCCAAGGCGCGAGCGGCGGCGCTGGAAATACTCGGCTGGGTACTTGCCGTGGACCTTTTGAGTGACGGCAAGCTCGCGGGCGGTCTCCTCCGCCACGCGCTTCTCGACCGCGGCCTTGGCGGCCGATTCGGCCTCGAGCCTCACTTGGTCGGCTTTCTTGCGCCGGATGAGCAGGAGCGCGACGAGGCCACCGCCACCCCCCACCGCGACGGCGACGACGGGGACGACGGGGAACGTTTGCGGCGGCACGGGTTTCGCGTCGACGACAAGGCGGGGAAGCGTGGCTTCGCCCGACTGGACAAGCCCCCCGTTCCTTGTCACCTGGACGGTGACATTCCTTTCCTGGTTCACCGGGCTCACAAGGGCCGCGGGGAAAACCATGGTGAAATTCTTGGTCTCGTTTACGGCCAGCCCGATGCCCTCTTGCCCCCCGAGTTTCGTCGTCCCCTGCTGGATAACCACCGCAAGGCTCGCCCACGCGGTGGGCGAGATGTTCCGGATCGTGACGGTGACGGTTACGGGTTGGCCCTCCGTAACATGGTCGGGGGTGATTGTGCCGCTCACGTCGACCTCCGTCGCTGCACCTGCCAACGGCGACGCGATGACCAGGGCCGCGCCAAGCGCCACGAGCAGGAGCGCGCCCAGCGCGAGGCGCCTTACGTTTACGCGCCCGCCAGGGCCCTTTTCCTTGCCCCAGGCTGGGCGCGCGGATCGGCTGGTCGACAAGCGCGCCAAGAGCCTTGGCGCCGCTTAAGAACCTTTTCAAATCGCGAGAGAAAAACCAGGGGCTGCGGGGGTGCGGGCGCCGCGGCCTGGCTATACTTTTTCGAACGCGATCCCTTGCCCCTCTGGCGCAGGGACGACACGCACGCGCGCCCCGATGTTGATTTCAGCGGGGTTGCGGACGGCGGGCATCCACCCGGTCGTTTGGCCGCCCTCGGCCATCTTCACGACGACGAAGGCATAGGGGCCGTGGGCTTGGAAGGCCTCCGCCGGAAAGCCGACGATGGTGAAGGAGACGACCTCGCCTTCGCCTTTCGACTCGACACGCGCGAAGGCCTGCTTGTGGCACGCGCCGCACCGCAGCTCGTCGATGAAGGTCACGCGCTGGCAAGCCAGGCACTTGCGCCCCACGAGGTGCCCCGTGCCGGCCCTTGCAAGGGCCTCGCTAATCGAGGCAACCTCGGCGACGGGCTGCGCCTCGGCCACCGTCAAACCCTCCGGAAGACATGGACGGCGCACGACCCGCCCGTCGCGCCGATGTTGTGCGAGAGGCCGACCTCCGCGCCCTTCACCTGGCGCGCGCCCGCGCGCCCGTCGAGTTGCTCGAAGACCTCGACCGCCTGCCCCACGCCCGTCGCGCCGACGGGGTGGCCCTTCGCCTTGAGCCCGCCCGACGGGTTCACGGGGATGTCGCCGGAGAGCGAGGTGAGGCCCTCGGCGCCGGCTTGCGCGCCCTTCCCTTTCTTCACGAGCCCAAGGTCCTCGATCGCGAGCACCTCCGCGATCGTGAAGCAGTCGTGGACCTCGGCAAAGTCGATGTCCTTCGCCCCGACGCCTGCCTGCGAGAAAGCCTGGGCGACCGCCTGCCGGGTGCCCGGGATCTCCACAAGGGAACTGCGGGTCGACAGCTGCGCCGCCGAGCCCCCGCGCCCGGAGCCGATGACCTCGACGCCCTCCACGCCCCACGCCTTGGCAAGGCCCTCCGACACGAGCAGAACCGCCGCCGCGCCGTCCGAGAACGGGCAGCAGTCGTAAAACTTGAGCGGCCAGGCCACGTAGGGGGAATGGAGCACCTGCTCCACGGTGATGGCCTTGTGCAGGTGGGCGTTGGGGTTTGCAAGGGCGTTCTTGTGGTTCTTGACAGCGACGTGGGCAAGCTGCTCCTCCGTCGCCCCGTACCGGTTGAGGTAGGCCGTGGCGAGCGTCGCGTAGAGCGCCGGGAAGGTCGCGCCGCAGCCGGCCTCGAAGGGCACGTCCGAGCCGTAGGTGAAGTAGGTCGTCGCGGTCTTCGAGTCGAGCTGCGAGACCTTCTCGACGCCCACGACGAGCGTGGCGTCCGTGTGGCCCGACGCGACCGAAGTATAGCCGAGTTGGAGCGCGACGCCCCCGCTTGCGCAGGCGGACTCGACAGTCGCCGTCGCCGCGCCCTCGAGCCCGAGCGAGGTGGCCAAAAGGGGCCCAAGGTGCCCCTGCCGGTCGGCGAGGCCGAAGGCGTTGGCGACCAGGATCTCCTCAACGAGCGAGGGGTCGAGCCCCGAGCGGTTGAGCGCCGCCAGCCCGGTCTTTGCAGCCTCCTCGCGCATCGAGCGCTCCATCTTGCCGAATTTGGACATGGCGGCGCCCACCATGCGGACGGGCCTCAAGCCGGCTCTCGTGCTGCGCCCCATTTCCCCTCCCTCCGCGCGAGGTTTGTCGAGCCAGGGCCCCCAGCAAAATATAGTCTCGTCCCGCCGGTGGGACGCGCAAAGGAACGGGGGCCGCCGGTCAACCTTTTGAGGGGGAAGGGGTTCGGGGCACCCGATGGCAAAGGACCCAAAGGCCGCGGCGTCGAAAGGCGGCTTCCCCCCGAAGCGCATCGTGCTCCATGCCTCGGAAGCCCTTGAGGCGCTGGACGCGGTCGCGGTGGCGAAAGACCTGCGCGCCACGGCACCCGGCCTTCCCACGCCTGCGCGCCGCGGCGACTTTGCCGCAGGCCCGGGCGCGCGGGGCTTCTGCGCGGAGCTTGCCGGCTCGCGCGTACGCGACACGATGGTCCCGGACAACTTCCTGCAAGCCACTTCTTCGGACCTGGACTTCGAGGCGGCCATCGATGGCGCGCCCCAGCAGGTCTCGTCGGCGCTCCTCGCGCGGCGCCTGTACGACGGCAGCCGCGTGGCGGCCTTCGCGTTGCTCCGCTTGGCCGCCGCGGAGCGGACGGTGGACACGCTTCACGTTTGGGTCACGCGGCGATTGCTCGGCACCTACGGGTTGGACGACCTGCGCTACCACGCGCGCTACGCCGTCTTCGGCTACCCGGTGGTCGTGAGCCTCCTCGGGCTCGGGCTTGCGCCGGCGCCCTCGCTTGAGGCCGCGCTCTTTACCCGCGAACTTTCAAGGCGCGGCTGGGATGCCGGGGCCATCGAGGCCGAGCTCGACATCCAGTACCCCGAAGAGAAGGTCGACATTGACGACAAGCCCACCGTGAGCGCGGCCGTGGCGAGCGCCGTGATGCAGGGGGCCGGCGCCCTTTCGGGCGAAGACGCCTTTTGCAAGGATGCGTCGTGTCGCCTCTTCAACCCGCACCGGAAGCGTGAGCTTCGCCACTCGCTGCTCGAGGGCACGCTGTGCGCGAAGCACACCGCCTTCTTCCGAAAGGGGGGCCAAGGCGCTTGAGGTTGAGCGCGGAGGAGGCCGTAGGCCTTTCCGAGCGCCTCTTGAGGGCCGAGGTGCGCCGCGCGAAGGTGAAGGTCCCCGTCCCCGTGCCGCCCACGAACGCCTGGTTCATCGGGCGGCCGGACACCACTCTCATCGACTGCGGGCCTCTGTGGGGCGACGCACTCGAAAGGCTGGGGGTGGGGCTCGGCGAGGGGGCGCGGCTGCGCCAGGTCCTCATCACGCACGGCCACCCGGACCACCACGGGGCGGTAAACGCGCTCGTGCGACTCCACGGGTGCAGGGTGGCTTGCCACCCGTTCGACGCAGGAGCCGTCCGGTCCTTCCGGGGCACGCTGGATCGCCGGTACAGGACTTGGAGCGAGGCGGCGCGCGAAAACGGGATGCCCGACGCGATTGTCGCGCCGATGGGCGACCACTACAGGGCCCTCGCGGCGATGGGCGACGACCAGCCGCAGGTCGAGCCGATCGAGGACGGCGACCGGATCGAGGCGGGTCCACTCGTGCTTGAAGCGATCCACCTGCCCGGCCACACGGCCGGGTCGGTTGCGTTCCTCGCGCGGGCCGAGCGGCTCCTGTTCAGCGGGGACAGCGTGCTGCCGGGCATCACGCCGAACCCCTTCTTCGAAGGGCTCTTCGAAGAAGCATCAGGCCCCGGTCCCTTCCTCGAGTCGATGAGAAAGCTCCGGGGCCTTTCGGTCGACTTTGTCCTCCCGGGACACGGCGAGCCGATGGCGGGACTTGAGGAGGTCGTGGACCTCTACGAGCGGCACCACCGGGAACGGCGGCGCGCGATCCTGGACGTGCTGCGGTCGAGGGGCCAAGCCTCGGGCTTCGAGGTCGTCGAGGCCCTTTTCCCCGGCGTCACGCGGATCGATGGTTGGCTTGCGATGGCTGAGGTCCTGGGTCACCTGCAGCACCTGAGGACTCTCGGCGAGGTCGCCGAGGCGCGGCGAGAGGGCAACCTCGTGTGGCGCGCCACAAGGGCTTGAACGCCCTCAAACATCCGGCGCGGTCGGCGTGCCGTACAAGGAGGCGTTCGCCCCCACGAAGACGACAAGCGGGGCAACGAGCAGGAAGAGGGCTGGAAGGAACGGCAGGTGCGGCACGAGGACGACGATCAGCAGCAGGATCGCCAGGACCTCGTGCGCCGAGAAGTACGCGAGCATCCGCTTGCGCTCCCTCACCGCGATCCCCCGGCCGTAGGCGCGCGTCATCAAGACGACGAGAGCGAACGCCGAGAGCACGCGCACCAGGGTCACGGCCGGGTCGCCCGAGCCAAGGGGGCCGAGGACGGCGAAGAGCGCGGCAGCGAGCCATAGGCCGTGGAACGGGACCTGCGCGAAGTACACAAGGCCGTCGGGGCTGTCGTACTTCACGCCGCGCGCGCGAAGCGCGAGCACGAGCGTCCTCTTGCCGCCTTCGAGGTCGCTTGCGTGGTCCTTGAAGCCCCCCTCGAACGCGTTGTTGAAGAAAAGCTGGAGGCCCGCCAGGAGGGCGACCAAAAGCACGGGCACCGAGAGCAGCGCTTCGAAACCCGCAATCACGCCCGCGCCGAGCATTACGAGAACCGCAATGGAAGCCGCGAGGAACGCATCGCCGCCTACGAGGTCCTTCCCCCGTTCGTTGTAGAGGTCGGCGAGGAGGATCGAGAGGACGGCAAACCAGAGGACCGCGTTGTCGGGGCCCTTGGAGAGGACAAACGCGACCGCGAGGTAGGCGACCGCGCCCCCCACCATGAGCGCGACCGCGCCCTTGAGGGAGACGAGGCCCGAGGGCAAGGGCTTCGGGCGCCGGTACGCGGCACGCGCGTCGACTTCCAGGTCGGCGATCTCATTTTGCACAAATCCGAAGACGTGGGCGAAAAACCCGGCGGCAAGGATGAGGCCGACGCTTGGCAGGTCGCCAAGCGCCGCCTCAATCCCGGGGCCGAAGGCATAGGCCGCGGCGAGGTAGCCGTAGAGCGGGACGGTCGCCGTCACGCCGGACGTCTGGACGCGGGCCAGGCGAAGGTACGCCCCCGCCTTCATAGGGAAACCCCCAGGGGGGCCCCGGCATAAGGCCATCGCCTCACCCAGGCGGCGCGCCGCGCGTTTACTTGCCTCCCGCATACGTTTATAGAGGGGAGCCCCGCGTTGTTCCAAGGAACATGGGCCGAAAAATCTGGCTCAAGATTAGCCGCGACGACCCCTCGGTCACCCTCACCCAGGTTGCCGACAAGATCGAGGACATCCAGCGGCGCCACCCGGACCTCGAGGTCTTCTTCGACGGGGACGAATTCGCGATCTGCTCCGTCCCGCGCCGCGGGTAAAAAGTCCCCTTGGTCTCCCCTTGGGTGGTCAAGGCCTCAAAAGGGAGCGGGCGCGCCCCCAGTCTAACTCGCTTCGCCTTCGGCGGCTTCTTCCGCCTTGGAGGGCGTGGGCGCGCGCTTCACGGTCACACGCTTCGGGAAGAAGCGCAGGAGGATGATGTCGCCGACGCTCGAAACCCACCGGAAGGGCACCGCGATATTGCGCGAGTCCTCGACGAGGAGGGGGTTCGTGTCCGTGATGAAGAGGCCGTCCACGCGGCAGCCGTCGATGTCCACAATCAGGTTGTTCACGTTGCCAAGGAAGACACCCTTGTTCGTGTACACCTGCACGCCAATCAGTTCCGAAACCTCTTCGAGCAATTCGCGCACCCCAACCGTCTGACGCGCCGCCGATGCGGGGGCGCTCTTTTATAAATATCGGGAGGCGGGCGGGCGGCCCCATGCGCGCGCACGCACGCGCGCGGGGGCGCGGTGGGTGGTTTTCCTCTGGCCAGGCAGCGCCGCACCTGATTTTGCCGTTTTGATACGCGGGAAAAAGCGTTTAAATAACGACTGGCCGCCTCATGGCTTCGAGCTTTGCCGCTTCGGCGGCGAGGCGGTGGTTATGCAGTTCGCCCCGGAAACACAGGCCGCAGGCACGCCTCTTGGCAAGTTGCCGCCCGAAATCCTTGAGTTCTTCCACAACCCGGGCGGCCACTCACTCCTCATCCGCGGCCCGGCAGGCACGGGGAAAACGACCCTCGCCCTCCAGCTCCTCGAAACCCTCTACGGGTTCGAGCGCAACTTCTACCTCTCCTCGCGGGTGTCGGACCGGACGCTGCTCACGCAGTTCCCCTGGCTTGTCCAGAAAGAACGCACGGAGCGGCTGCTCACCGCCTCGAAGTCCTTCCTCAACACCCTTGGCGGCCCGGAGGGCGTGCGAGCTAGCGCGCAGGGCGCGCCAAGCGGCGAGGGCAAGGACTCGGACCTCCGGTCCGCCAAGGTCCTCCTGCGGGAGCTCACCCTAATGAAGGGCGTCCACGCCCCCGATGTGGTCGACCGCACGGAACTCACGCGCGTCGGCGGCCTCTTTGAACCCCAGGAGAGCGCGGAGCCGGCCGCCGACGAGACGCGCGACTTCTCGGCCTACCACTCCCTCATGGTCGACTTCAACTCGGACATGCCCGAGATCGAGCGGCTCTAC
>JBGPNV010000086.1:0-9382 GCA_041487695.1 Thermoplasmata archaeon
GCTCGACGACGAAGGCCGACCTCCTCTCGGGCTTCTCGTCGAGGGGGCCCACACTCGGCTTCGACCTCAAGCCGGACCTCGCGGCGCCAGGCTCGAGCATCGTCTCGACGGCAAACGGCGGCGGGGGCGGCTACTACACGCTCTCGGGGACCTCGATGGCCACCCCGCACGTTTCGGGCGCCGTCGCGCTCCTCAAGCAAGCGCACCCGAACCTCACAGTCGCCGAGATCAAGTCGGCGCTCGTGAATACGGCGAAGGACCTCGGCTATGGGGTCTTCCAGCAGGGCGGGGGGCGCCTCGACGCGCTCGCGGCGGTCCAGGCGACGGTCTCGGTGGCGCCCGACAAGCTCGCGATGGGCCGGCTCTCGCGCGCGGCCTTGACAACGAACGCGACGCTCGTCTTCGAGAACCTGGGCAACACCTCGATTACGCTCAACCTGACGGCCCGCGACGTTTTCGGGATGGTCCCGAACATGACCTATGTGAACAACAACACGGACCGTGACTTCGTGACGGTGGCGCCCTCGTCGCTCACGCTGAACGCGGGCGCCCGACAGGCGGTCACAGTCGTCTTTGCGCCCACGGCCGGCGCGGCCCCCGGGCACTACTGGGGGTCGCTGAACGCCTCGAACGGAACGACCTGGGTCACCGTGCCCTTCGCGTACTATGTGCGGGCCTCGGTCCTCCTCGTGGATGACGACTCGAGCGACCGGTGGTCGGGGGCCGCGCCCTTCGACAACTACGCAGGGTTCCCCTCGGCCGCGAACAACCTCTCCTGGTCGATGGACCGCCTTGGCGTGAAGCACGACATCTTCACCGCCGTGCACTACACGGACAACGGGCCCGACCTCCTCGACCTCGTGAACTACCCGGTCGTGATCTGGGCGACGGGCTACGACTACGACTACACGGACGGCTACCACACGCACCATTCGCTCTCGGCGCGCGACCAGCGCGGGCTCGCCTCCTACCTCGACCAGGGCGGTCAGCTCTGGCTCATCGGCGAAAACATCGCGTGGGAGCTCTTCGGCCATGCGAATGCCACGGTGGGCGCCTCACATTTCCTCAACGCCTACCTCGGCGTCTCGCGGGTCGACAACGAGCTCAACACGGCGAATCCGCTCAACGGGAGCGCGGGCACCTTCATGGCCGGCGCGAGCTACACGACGGCAACCGACTGGACGGACTACGGCAACCGCGGGGACTACGCCACGAACCTCACGCCCTCCGCGCGCGCCTTCACGGTGCTGAACGGAACGACGACGGACGTCTACGGCAAGTCGTACCCGAACGCGTCCTTCGCGGTCGCGGTCAACAACTCAACCTACCGCAGCGTGTACTGGGGCGCGGAGTTCTCGTGGCTTCGAGCCAACACGAATTTCGACGACGCCGTCTCGCGCACCCTCGGCTTCTTCAATGTCTCGAAGAACCTGTCTTTGCCCTCAAACGACCTCGCCCTCGATGTGGTGGTCGACCCGCAGAGGAGCGACTGGCTCCCCTTCATCCAGGCGGACTGGAGCCGGCCCTTTGACGACCTTGGCCACCTTGGCGTGGCGTTCAACGCGACCGTATGGCTCACAAACCTCGGCTCGTCGCTCCAACGCAATGTCTTCGTCAATGTTTCCTTCCGCGACAACACGACGGCCGCGGTGCGCACCGTGGAGCTCCTTTTCCCGGAGGTGCCGCCCACGAGCGTCGTCCACCAGGTCGCGCAGTTCACGCCGAGCAAGCACGGCTACTTCACCGTCAACGCGACGATGAACCGCACGGACAGCAATGCCTCCAACAGCGCGGACGGGAGCAGCATGCTCGTCCCGAACTTCGAGGACGAAGTCGGGACGCCGGGGGCATGGACCCTCACCGGCGACTGGCGCACGTCGAGCGCCTGGTCCTACAGCGCGCCTTCAAGCTTCCGAGTCGGGGCCAAGAACAACGCGAACGACACGCTCACCTCGCCCGTGCTGAACTTCAGCCGCGTGAACGCGTCGGCCACGGCCGGCGGCTTGCGCCTCTACTTCGAGATGAGCGGCACGGTGGGCGGCGGCGACGCCGTCTACATCGAGGCCAAGAACTCGTCGAGCGCATCGTGGACGCTCGAGCGCACGCTGAACTCCCTCACCGTCCCCTCCTCCTGGAATTACTTCCTGAACGGCGTGGCGCTCCCGGAGCTTGCGGGCACGACCGGCCAATTCCGCTTCCGCTTCGTGACCGGTGCAAGCTCGACGAGCACCTTCCACGCCGACCACCTCATGGTTTGGACGTTCCACGAGCTCGGCACGGGCCTTTCGCCTTCCGCAAGCGTCCTCAACGCGACGCGGAGCGAAGGCCAGATCCTCGACTTCCGCGGGACGCACGCGAACCCGAACAACGCCTCGGCGATCGCCTACCTGTGGCAATTCGGCGACGGCTCCACGGCCTCGGCGCGCAACGCGACCCACGCCTACGGCGACGAAGGAACCTACATCGTGAGTTTCACCGTGAACGACGGGGCGGGTCTCAACGAGACGGCGACCTTCACGACCGATGTTTCGAATGTGGCACCCACGGTTTCGTCCTCCGCCTCGGCGCCCGAGCCCTCGCTGGAGGGCGGCGCGGTCAACTTCAGCGCGCTTTGCGCGGACGTGGGCTTCTTGGACATCCTGACCTACACATGGAGTTACGGCGACTTGAGCAGCAACGGGACCGGCCCCAACACGTCCCACACGTTCTCGAACCAAGGCAACTTCACGGTGACCCTCGTGTGTTCCGACGGGGACGGCGGGAACGCGACCTTCGCATTCACCCAACATGTGTCGAATGTGGCGCCCGCCGTGAATTCGGCGCTTTCGGGCACGAACCCTTCGGACGAGGGCGCCTCCGTCCCGTTCACGGGCTCGTGCTCGGACGCGGGCACCCTGGACACGGTTTCGTATCTCTGGACCTTCTCCGACGGGACGCCGAACGCGACAGGCGCGGCCGTGAACCACACATTTGCCAACAACGGGAACTTCACGGTTTCGCTCCGGTGTTCCGATGGCGACGGCGGCCTTGGCCAAGCGAACTTCACCCAGGGCGTCCGCAACGTGGCGCCCACGGTCGCTTCGGCCGGCGCAAGCGGAAACCTTTCGGAGGGCCAGACCGTGAACTTCACCTCGCTTTGCACGGACCCCGGCGCGATGGATGTCCTCACCTACTCGTGGTCGTTTGGCGACGCGAGCGGCCCTGCTGCGGGCGCCTCGGCTTCCCACGTGTACCGCGACGACGGGACCTACACGGCGAGCCTCACCTGCAGTGACGGGGACGGGGGCACCACGGCGGCCAACGTGAATGTCGTGGTCGCGAACCTTGCGCCGACCGTCCAGGTCACCGGCCTCAACCTCACCGACGAGGGGACGCTGCTTGCCTTCGGCTCCTCCGTGAGCGACCCGGGCGTCCTCGACACCTTCACCTTCAGCTGGGACTTCGCCGATGGGAGCGTAGGGGCCTTCGCCCCGAACACGACCCACCGCTTCGCGGACAACGGCGTGTTCACGGTCGTGTTGAGCGTAAGGGACAATGGCGGAGCGGTCGGCCAGGCCACCCTTGTGGTTGTCGTGCGCAACGTGGCGCCCTCGGTCACCACGGACGTGTCGGGCGCGCGCGTCGAGGGTTCGCCGCTCGGCTTTTCAAGCGTCGTGACCGACCCGGGCTCGGCGGACACGTTCACGTACCTCTGGCAATTCGGCGACGGCGCGCTGTCCGACGTGGCCGCCCCTTCACACACGTTTGTTGACGACGGGACCTATACGATCTCCCTCCTCGTGATCGACGATGACGGCGGCCAGACCTCGCAAGACTTCACGGTCACCGTGCAAAACGCCGCTCCCCGCCTCGTCCTTGCGCCGGAAGACGCCGCAGCCGTCGAGGGCGCCGACACCCGCTTCTTCGTCACCGTGTCCGATGCCGGCGTGCTCGACCGACTCACGGTCACGCTCTCCTTTGGCGATGGCACGCCTGACGTTGTGTACAACGCCTCGAACGCCACGAGCGCGCTAACCCACCGCTTCCTCAACGAAGGCGCCTTCACCGTGGCGGCGAGCGTATCGGACGGCGACGGCGGGGGAAACGCCAGCTCGGTCCTGTTCCCGGTGTTGAACGGCGCCCCCACGCTCTTTGTGGAGGCCTCGGCCTACCTCGTGGACGAGAATTCGACGGTCATGCTGAACGCGACGGCGACCGACCCGGGCGCCTCGGACGTGCTTACGATCACCTGGCAGTTTAGCGACGACTCGGTCGGCGGTTCGGGCCCCTCCGTCACGCGCCACTACGTGCAGGACGGCACCTACCTTGTCAACGCCACCGTCGTCGACGACGCCGGCGCTTCGGCCCGCGTGGGCGTGACGATTATCGTGCGCAATGTCGCGCCGACCCTCGAAGTCACGCTGCCCCCCGAGGTCGTCGAGGGGCTCTCCCTGCCCTACCTCGCGCTGGCCGTCGATGCCGGGCCCCAAGATGTCGTGACGGTCGTTTGGCAGTGGGGCGACGGCGCGACCTCGACGGGCGCTTCCACCGAGCACCGCTACGCGGACATCGGCGCCTACACGCTCGTGGTCAGCGCCACCGACGACGCGGGCGCGTCGGTCAGCCGTTCCTTCGCCCTCACGGTGGGGAACCTCGCTCCGACGATCGAGGCGATCGCCGTGGAGGGCTCCCCCGAGGAAGGCTCGGCGCTCAACTTTAGCGCCACGGTGTCGAATGAGGCGGGCGACGCTCTGCTCTTTGCGTGGGGATTTGGCGATGGCACGAACGCTTCCACGCCGTCCGCTTCGCACACATACGCCGACAGCGGGACCCTCACCGTTCGCCTCACGGTGAGCGACGGGGAGGGGGGCGTGGCCAACCTTACCCTTGAGCTCACCATTGCCAATGTGGCGCCCCGGTTGACTTGCCAGCTCTGCCCCGATTCGGCCGTCCAGGGGGCCAACCTCTCCGTGCGCGCCCACGCGACAGACCCCGGGCGCAGCGACACCTTGACCTACAGCCTGCGCCTGCCCGACGGGACCGTGCTGAACTCGACGGACGGCTCCTTCGACTTCCGCCTCACCGTACCCGGGACGGCGGCGCTGCGGCTGACCGCCCGGGATTCCGAGGGCGCCGAGACCGCCTTCGTGTTCAACGTGACTGTGTTGCCCGACTTCGACGGCGACGGCCTCGAGGACGCCGTCGACCCCGACGATGACAACGACGGCACGCCCGACGCGACGGACCCCGCGCCCTTCGACCCCCTGATCACGGGGCCGACTTCCACCACGCCGCCGGAATCAGGTCTGCCCCTGCTCCTCCTGCTTGCCCTGCTCGCGGTCGCCGGCGGCGCCATCGCCTTCGCCATCTCGAGGCGCAGGCGGCGCGGCGCTTGACCCCTCGCCCATGTGCGCCACACGCGTGGCGACCGGCCCCAAGTGCTTCCGCTTGGCCCTCTGGCCTTGGATCACGCTGACGGCCACGAGGGCCACGATGAAAGCCAGCGTCACGTTACGCGCGGTGGCCGGCGGGTAGTAGAGGTAGAAGAGGCCGACGAAGGCGATGAGGAGCGCATACTTGACCGCCCCGCCCACAAAGATGTAGAGGAAGGCCCGCTTCACGTCCCACTTCATCACGGCGACGAAGGCGCCGGCAAAAGGGAGGATCGGCGCGAACCGGTTCACGAGGATGATGCGTTCGTCTTTGACCACAAGGAAACCGGTCCACTGCTCCATCTTGCGCTTGAGGAACTTCGGCATCCCGTAGCGGCGGACGAGCACGAACACGATGCCGTTGCCCGAAAGCTCGGCGACGATGACCACGGCAAGCAGGGTCACGCCCCACTCCAACGTGGGGTTCGCCGCATAGAACGCCATCACAAAGAACTCAGGGAGCGTGGGGACGAGCATCGCGTCGAGGCAGAGGATGGTGAAGAGGAAGGCGAGGAGGCCCATGGGCCCGAAGCCCTCGAAGTAGTGCAGGAGGCCCGAGAGGATGTCGATGGCCGCGCGCCTGCCCCCTTACGCTCGTGGAACTTAGCGCGCCGTATTTGATCCTCGCGGGCACGCCAGCCCTCCGGTGCGGCGCCTTTGCACCGCGGGCAAACGGTTATCCCCGGAGCGAAATGCTGGCAGGCCCGGGCGCGGTGTAAGGCGCCTGGCCACTTTCGGGGTCTTGGGCTTGCGCATCGCAATGTTCACGGAGACCTGGTACCCCACGCGCGATGGCGTCGTGACCTCGCTTACGGCGTTCCGCCAGGGCCTCGAGGCGCAGGGCCACGAAGTCTTCATCTTCGCGGCCGGCTCGAAGGAGACGCGCGCGGCGAACACGGACAGCCATGTTCGGATTTACCCCGGCCCCGAGTGGGGGCCCTATCCCGATTACCGGCTCGCGGTCTCGCCGGGCCCTCGGCGCAAGCTCCTTCGCTCGCTCAAGATCGACGTCGTGCACGCGCACGGGACGGCGCTCATGGGCATCAAGGCCGTGCGGTGCGCGAGGACCGCAGGCCTGCCCTTCTTCCTCACCTTCCACACGCGCGTGGAAGACGCGACGGGCTACGTGACACGGCACCCGGCGCGTGAGGCCATGCTGCGCCGGCTCATCTGGAAGTGGCACCGTTGGTACTTCAACCAGTGCGACGCGGTCGTGACGCCGACCGAAGCGGTCAAGCGCGACCTCGAGCGCGAGGCGCCGGGGCGAATACGGCGGGTCTTCGTGATCCCCACGGGGGTCGACGTGAAGCGCTTCGCCCGCGCGCGCGCCGATGGCCTGCGCGAGAAGTACGGCCTTGGGCCAGGGAAGGTCGTGCTCACCGTTGGCCGAGTCGCTTGGGAGAAGAACCTCGAGACTCTCCTGGATGCCGCCGAGCGTATCGGGTCGAAGGACGAGACGGTCCGCTTCGCGGTCGCGGGTCGGGGGCCGGCCCTCGAGCATTTCAAGGCGGAGGCCGTGCGGCGGAAGCTGGAGGGCACCGTGCGGTTCCTGGGGTTCGTCCCGGACGAGGACTTGCCTTCGCTGTACCGGGCGGCCGATGCGTTCCTCATGCCTTCGACCTTCGAGACCCAAGGGCTTGCGCTCCTCGAGGCGATGGCCGCGGGGGTCCCCGTCGCGGCGGCCGACACGGGCGGCCCCACGCATTTCCTGCGCTCCGGGCAAAACGGCTTCATGTTCGAGGGTTCAAGTCCCGACGCCTGCGCCAAGGCGGTTACCGACGCGCTTTCGGCAAGCAACGACGTCCGAGCCCGCGGCCAGGGGACGGCCGCGATGTACTCGATCGAGCGCCAGGCGGAAGCCCTTGCCTCCGCCTACAAGGATGTCCTGAGCGCCAAGGACCCTTCGTCAAGAGCCGCAACCTAGCGGCCCTGGAATTTTGGCGGCCGCTTCGCGAGGAACGCGTCGGCCCCCTCTTGGAAATCGGCGGTGCCCGCCATGCGAGCGATGGCCGCGCTGTCCGAATCGAGGTGGTCGAAGAACGAGGCGTCTTCCCCGCTGTTGAAGAGCGCTTTGAGCGCCGCGACGGCGCGGGGAGCCCGGCGGGCGAGCTCCTGCGCCCACGCCGTGCTCGAAGCTTCGAGCTCGCCGGCCTTGGCGACGCGGTTCACGAGCCCCAAGCGCCAAGCCTCCATCACGGGCAGCGGGTCCGTAGCGACGGCAAGCTCGAAGGCGCGACCCCGCCCGACGATCCGAGGCAGCGTCCAGGTCAAACCCATGTCGGGGGGAAGGCCCACCTCGAGGAACGCGAGCGAGAACTGCGTGCTGTCCGCGGCGATGCGCAGGTCGGCGGAAAGCGCGAGGCCCACGCCGCCGCCGGCCACCGCCCCTTTGAGTTCCGCGAGGACGGGCTTTTCCATTTCGCGTATGCGCGCAAGGGCGGCGTTTGCCGTGCGCGCGAGTTTCAGGACGTAAGCGGAAGGGTCGGGCGCTGCGCGGATCGCAGACAGGTCGCCCCCGGCGCAGAAGTGCTTGCCCTCGCCCCGCAGGAGGACCGCGCGGACGGCGCTGTCGGCGGCGGCTTCGTCGAGGCGGGAGGCCATGGCCTCGGCCATCCCCTGGTCGAAAGCGTTCAGCCTCGCGGGGTTCGAGATCGTGACGACGGCGACGGGTCCACTGCGTGCAAGGTGCACATCGCCTCCCAAGCTCCGCCTCTGCCGGAAGCGAATCGCCCGCGCCCTAGAAAAACGCTCCCCCCCGCGCGAGCATTCAAACGAAGGGTTAAGTGGCCCCCGGGACGATCAACGGCCGATGGGTCCCGGAAAGCCACGGCTGCCCCGCGGCCAGCACACCACGAGGCTGTGGCCTGTCCTTTCGATCGACCGAATCCCCTATTTCGACGGGAAGAACTGGGATGTGCGCGTCGATGGCGAGGTGGAGGCGCCGAAGACCTTCCGGTGGCAGGAGATCACCTCGAAGGAGCTCCGCGAAGAGGAGGTGTCCGACTTCCACTGCGTGACCAGTTGGTCGCGATTCGACAACCACTGGGCGGGCATCTCGCTCAAGAACGTGGCGCAGGTCGTGCGGCCCAAGCCCACGGCCCGGTTCGTGAATTTCAAGTCCGTGGGATTTTACACGACGTCCATGACGGTCGAAAACGCGCTCGCGCCCCACGTCATGATGGTCTACGAATGGGAAGGCAAGCCGCTGCCGCCGGAGCACGGCGGCCCGCTGCGAGTGATCACGCCGCACCTCTTTGCGTGGAAAGGCGTGAAGTGGCTCGAGCGGATCGAGTTCGTCGCAGAGGAGACGCTCGGGTTCTGGGAGGAGCGCGGGTATAGCCAGACCGCCGACCCCTGGTTTTTTGACCCGGAAGACCCGGAGAAAGAGGACCGCGTCTCCTACTGACCTCGCTTGCGACCCCCGGTCGTTTGCGAAACCCGCGCGCGAGGGGCCGGCAAGCCGCGAAGTCTGATATACCCTCAACCCGATTCTCGGCCGCTTCGACGGGTGGCAACTTTGGCAGAGGTCAAGACGGTGCTCGTGTGTGGCGCGGGGACCATGGGCTCGGGGATCGCGCAGACGTTTGCGGCGGCCGGCTTCTCCGTGAAATTGTACGACGTGAGCCAGGCTCTCGTCGAGGGCGGCTTCCGGAAGATCCACGGCCCGCTCCAGAAACGCGTCGAGCGGGGCAAGATGAAGAAGGAGGACGTGGACGGCCTCATCGGGCGCATCCAGGGGACTTGGGACCTCAAGGACGCCTGCGCCGGGGTCGACTATGTGGTCGAGGCGGTCTTTGAGGACATGGAGGTCAAGAAGGAGGTCTTCAAGGCGCTCGACCTGCACGCGCCCGCGCACGCCGTGCTCGCTTCGAACACCTCGTCGCTCTCGATTAGCGAGATGGCGGCCTCAACGAGGCGCCCGGAGAAGGTCATCGGGATGCACTTCTTCAACCCGGCGCCGGTCATGCAGC
>JBGPNV010000087.1:0-9210 GCA_041487695.1 Thermoplasmata archaeon
CGGGTAGAGCCCGCCGACGAGGAAGAGCAGCAGGGGCTTGCGCAGCCGCGCGCGGCTCGCGGCCACCGTCATGGCGACGAGCGCGATGAGCCCGAAGCCAAACGGGATCCATGAGGCCTGCGCGTCCGCCGCCCCGGGAGGCAGCGCCGCCGCCTCGAAGGCCCGCGAAACCTTGACCGGCCCGTCGGCCGTCATCAGCCACGCCTCGACCGTGTGCGGGCCGGCCTCCGCGACCGCAAATGCCTGCGCCGGGCCCTCGCCCATTCGCGCGCCGTCCAAGTACCAGGCGACGTCTCCAATCACCGAGGTCCCCGCGGGCACTTCCAAGTGGAGCACGAGCGTCGCGCCCGGGCGTAGCCCCTCGAGGCCGCCCTGCGCCACGACCGCGTAGCCCGCGGGGTCCGCGGTCACCCCCGCAAACCGCGGCGGGACCACCTGCACGGTGAACGGATTGCCCGCCGTGCAGGCGGCCGCCGCACCCGCGCCTGCGCAGGCCGTCACCTGGAATTCTTGCGAGCCGGTCCTGTCTGTCGCTGGTGCCACGAGCCCCATGCTCGACCCGTGAATCATCACGTCGACGAGCGCCTCGGGGCCCGGCGTGACGGAAAGCGAGACGACCGCGTAGCTTAGCGTCTCGCCCGGCGGCGCCCTGAAGTGCCCGCCCAAGTCTAGGGCGTCCGTCGCTGAGGAACCGGCAGCCATCTCGAGGTGAGCGAAAGGCGCCGCATTCTCTGGTGGAGAGGCCGCCGACCCCAGGCCGCCCAGGACCACGGCCGCAAGGACCGCGAGACCCAAACATCCCTGGACTTCCCGTACGAGCCCCAATCCACCCACCCCCTTAGGAGTGCCTTGGACCCAGAGCTGCCGGCTCCTCAGCGCCCTCAGACTCCCTCGGAGCATAGTTAGGTTGAATGGACAGGCGGTGAAAAACACTTTTAAGGATTCCGGCCAGCCTATCGGCGTTTCCCGTATTCTGGCCTGCTCTCGCCTCCTCGGCCACGCGGGGTCGCTCCCCCGGCCGCCTCCCGCGCGCGAGTCGTTACCCGTCGCGCCGCCCTCACGGCAGGGTTAACGGCGCGCACGCCGAGTGGTTGTTTGGCAAGGAGCGCCTGAACCGCTCACCCTGCATTGTAGCGAGCGCCCATTCCGAGTCGTCCGCCAGTCCCCCTGGGCGCTCGCGGCGGCGGCCGCTCCTTGCGCCCTTCCCCTTTCACGCGCGCGTAGGGGCGCCCAGGGCCGCGGTCTCGGGTCCGCCGAAGTCGTCGGGCGCCGGGCTTGCACCCTCCTGCCCTTCGAGGCCCAGGAGCGACGCGACCGTCGACCGCAGGACGTCGAGCGGGAAGGGCTTCTCGAAGATGATGCGTACGAGGTTCGGGAAGTGCGCGAGCACCTCGCGGGCGCCCGGCACGCCCGTCACGACGACGACCGGCACGTCCTCGGCAAAGCCGCTCATCCACTCGAGGACGCGCAGCCCCGAGGTATGCGGCAGGTTGAGGTCGAGGACCACGAGCGCGATGCGCCCCTGGTGGAGCTCCTCCATTGCGGCCCGCCCGTCGGCAACCGCACGGACCGGGGGCCCGAGGCCCGCAAGCGCCGCCTCGAAGCTCTCGCGCACGGCTTCGTCGTCCTCGACGATCAGGAGCCTCTCGCCCTGCGGCGACACTTCGCCTCGGACCACCCCTTCCACACTCCCTTTGAGAACTGAACAATCGAGGGCTTTCGCGGGCCAAGGGCCCCTTCACGCCCCCCTTGGGCCCCCCTGCCTTGACGCCTTGGCCCCCACCCCCCTTCTTAACACCCCCCTGACACCCTTTATTGTGCTTACCGCCCTCGACGTATGGGTTAGGCCCTTCGAATGCCAGGGTACACCTGAGGACCTTGCGTGGTCGACGACCTCACGATGGCAACCCAGGTCGTCCTCCTTGGCGGGGCTTTCGTGTTCCTCCTCCTCTCGCTTGGCCTCAAAGACCTCGTCCGCGCCGTCGCCGCCTTCGCGGGCGGCAGCGCACTCGTTGCCTCCGCGTTCTTCACCCTCGGCGCGCCCGTCGCCGGCGTCTTCGAGCTCACCGTCGGCGCGGGGCTCACGGCCGTCCTCTTCCTCGTCGCGTTCACGCTGGTCGGCAGCGCCGGCGAGGCCAAGGGGGCTCCCGAGTGACGCGCGCGAAGGCCCTCTTCGCGGCGCTTGCCGCGACGGCGCTCGCGCTCACTCTCGTCGCGCTTGTCTTGCCCGCCCTTGACGGCCTCACCCCGTCCAGCGAGCCCTCCTCGACCCTGTCGGCCTCCCTCTGGTCGGACCGCGCACTCGACCTCCTCGTCCAGGCCTTCATCCTCCTCGGCGGCGCCGCCGCCGTCCTCCTCCTTCTCCGTGAAGAGCCCGGGGGTGCCCCGCCTGACTGACGCGTTCCTGGGGCTGAACCTCGGCGCGGCCGCCGCCCTCTTCGCGCTTGGCCTTTTTGCCCTTGCCTCGCGCGAGAGCCTGCTGCGTATCTTCCTCGGCCTCGAAGTCATGGGCAAGGGCGCCACCCTCGCGATCATCACGGCCGGGTTTGCGCTCGGTCAGCCGTGGACCTCGCAGGCCCTTGCCGTGACCGCGATTGCCATCGAGGTCGTCGTGATCGCCGTCGCGCTCGCGATGGCCGTGCGCTGGCACGCGCTCACCGGTTCGCTCGCCGCGCCCGGCACCGATGGCGCGCGCCCCGAGGGGGACTGACGATGGACGCCGCCCTCCTTGGCCTTGCGGCCACCTTTGTTCCCATCCTTGGCGCCGCCGTTGTGGGCGTGCTTGGTCACCGCGCGGGGCGCGCCGTCGGCCCCCTCTCCGTGGCCTTCGCCGCCGCCGCGGGGCTCTGCACGACGCTCCTCCTCTTCGAGCTCCGCGACGCCCCCGTCCGCGCTTCCACCTGGATTCCCTCCCTTGGCATCTCATTCGACCTGCGCCTCGACGCCCTTTCACTTTCGGTCGCCGCCGTCGCTGGTCTCCTCGGGACCCTCATCGCCGTCTACTCCACCGCCTACATGCGGGAAGCCGTCGACAAGGGCTACAGCCTCTCGCGCTACTTCGCCTACCTCCTGCTCTTCGTCGGCGCGATGGTTGGGCTCGCGCTCTCCGACGGCCTCCTTCCTTTCCTCATCTTCTGGGAAACCGTCGGCGTTTCGTCCTTTCTCCTCATTTCCTTCTACCACCGCGAGGCAAAGGCCCGCCGCGCGGGGCTGATGGCCCTTGCGCTTACCCAGCTCGGCGGCATCGGCCTCATCGTCGCCGTCGTCGCCCTCTGGTCTGGTCCCGGCATCACGACCTTCACGGGACTGCTTGCCGCGGCGCCTTTCGCTGCCGGCGCTCTCCCCGTCGCGGCCTTCGGCGTCCTTGCCGCGGCGTTTGCGAAGTCCGCGCAGTTCCCCTTCCACCCATGGCTCCCCGCCGCCATGGAGGCGCCCACGCCGATCTCCGCACTCATCCACGCGGCGACGATGGTGAACGCGGGTGTCTACCTCGTCGCCCGCACGCTTCCCGCGTTTTCGGGCGTGCCCGGCTGGCTCGAAACGGTGCTCTGGGTCGGTGTTGTGAGCGCGCTTTTCGGGGCGCTCGGGGCGCTTGCCGAACGCGACCTCAAGCGCGTCCTTGCCTATTCCACGATCAGCCAACTTGGCATCATGTTCGCCGCGCTTGGTGCCGGTGCGGTCTTTGCCGGCTCCTTCCACCTCGTTTCGCAGGCCCTCTTCAAGGCCCTCCTCTTCCTCGCCGCCGGCGCCGCCATCCAGGCCGCCGGCACCCGCGACCTCCTCAAGATGGGTGGGCTCGGGCGGCGCATGCGCCTCACCTCGGCCTCGTTCCTCGTCGGCGCGCTCGCGATGGCCGGGATTCCGCCGCTCGTCGGGTTCTGGAGCAAGGACCTCGCGCTCGAGGGCGTCTGCGGGGCAAGCCCCGCCGCATTCCTCGTCCTTGCCGTCGTCGCTCTCCTCACCGCGCTCTACGGGCTGCGCGCCTGGGTGCTCGCCTTTGCCGGCACGCCCCGCGGGACAACGTACGCTTCGGAGGCGCCCCGCGCCATGGCGTGGAGCCTCCTGCCCCTCGCCGGCGCGGCCGTCGCCGGCGGCGTGCTCCTCGAGCCGCTCTCTTCCGCCTTCTTTTCGACGATGCCCGCCTACGCCGTCCTCCCCCTCACCCTCGGCGGCACGGCCGCGTCCCTTTCGACCCCTGCGTCCCTCACGATCACCGCCGGCGTCGTCGTCATCTCGCTCGGCCTCCTCTTCCCCGCTCGCGAACACCTCGCTTCCCGGTCCCTCTCGCCAACCCTCCTTGCTCGTGCGGAGGCTGCGGGGTTCGGGGCGGGCGCCCTCTATGACGGCGCCGCCGCCGGGCTCCAGCGGCTCGCCTCTGCGTGGGGCCGCCTGGAGACGCGCGACCTCAACCTAAACACCGGCGCGCTCCTCGCCGCGCTCGTCCTCGTCACCCTTGCCCTCGCGGGGGTGAGCCGCTGACCACCGTCTTTGCCCCGGCCGGCCCCTGGCCCATGCTCCTCCTCGTCCTCCTGCTCGGCGCGCCCCTCACCTTTGCGGTGGCGCGCATCAAGCGCGGCCACGCGGCCCGCGCAAGCGCGCTCCTCGCGTTTGCCCTATTCAGCGTGGCCTTCCTGCTCGCGGCGGCCTCGCTCGGCTCCCTTCCCACGCGCACCGAATTCCTCGGTCGGCCCCTCGAGTGGGACGCGTTTGCCGCCGTCCTGGCGCTTCTGGCCACAGGCCTTGGCGCTGCCGCCAGCCTCGCGTCCCTTCGCACCCTCCCCGAAGAGCCCGGCCTCGAACGCTTCCACCCGCTCATGCTCCTTGCCGCCGCCGGCGCCGTCGGCGTCGGGCTCGCGGGCGACCTCTTCACACTCTACGTCTTCTTCGAACTCATGGCCGTCGCCTCGTACGGCCTCGTCGCCTACCACACCTCGAGCCGCGCCAGCCTCGATGCCGGCCTTCGCTACCTCACCTTGTCCGCCGCCGGGTCCCTTACCGCCCTCTTCGGCATCGCGCTCGTCTACCTCTTCGCCGGCTCCCTCGAGTTCCCCGCCATCGCGCTGCGCGCCGCCTCGGTGCCGGTTGGCGCTTCCCTCCCCGCCATCGCGCTGCTCATCGTCGGCTTCGGCGTGAAGGCCGCGCTTGTCCCCCTCCAGGCCTGGGCGCCCTCCGCGTACCTTGCCCTCCCCTCGCCGGCCGCCGCGCTCCTTGCCGGTGCGGCCACGCCCGCCGGCGCCCTGGCCCTCGCGAAGGCCGTCACCGCCGCGTCCTACGGCTCGGCCGGCGTGCCGACGGGCATCGTGCTCGCAGTCCTCGCCGTCATCACGATGACCGCCGGCAACCTCTGGGCCCTGCGCGAAAAGGACCTCAAGCGAATGCTCGCCTACTCGAGCGTGTCCCAGGCCGGCGTCATCCTCCTCGGCGTCGCACTCTGGGTCGAGTACGGCGCTTCCATGGGACTCCAAGGGAGCCTCGTCCAGGTCCTTGGGGGCGGGCTTTCCAAAGGCGGCGCATTCCTGGCCGCGGGCGCCCTCATCGCTGCCGCCGGGTCCTCGCGCGCCGACAAACTCGAAGGCGCGGGCCGGCGCGCTCCCCTTGCCTCCCTCGCGTTCGCCCTCTTCGTCCTTTCGCTCGCCGGCCTCCCGCCCCTCCCCGGCTTCTGGGGCAAATTCCTCATCGCCCGCGGGGGCCTCGACGCCGGCACCGGCCTTGCCCTCTTCCTCGTCGTCGTCCTTGCCTTGAACAGCGTGCTCTCGCTGGGCACCTACATCCCGTGGCTCAACCGCATCGCCTTCGGGGCCGCGCCGAACGGCGCCTCGAAGCACCGCGCGCCCCTCTCCCTTGAGGTTCCCGCCTTCGCCCTTGCCGCCATCGCCCTCCTCTTGTCGCTTTTCCCCGACCTGCCAATCGCCATCGCGGCTCGCATCGGCGTGCTCGTCCCAGGACAAGGGTGACCCCATGGACGCCAACACCCTCCTCACATCGCCCCTCGTGTGGTTCGCCCTCATGGTCCTTGCCGGCTACGCCCTCTACCTCTGGGGTTCTCGCGTCGCGCCCCGACCTGCCCCCTCGGCCGGCAAGCTCGCGCCCTACGTCGGCGGCGAAGACGTTCCCCTCCAGACCACCACGCCCGACTACAGGTTCTACCAGGTCGCCCTCTTCTTCACCATCATGCACGTCGCCGCCCTCCTCGTCGCCACCGCTCCCCCCGACCGCATCGCCTGGGGCGCCCTCCTGTACCTTTCCGTCGTCTCCTTCTCCCTCGTCCTCCTGAGGTGGCAGTAGTGACACTTTCCTCGCGCGCCGCATCCTGGGCCCGGCGCAAGTCGCCGTGGATCACCCTCTTCAACAGCGGCGCCTGCAACGCCTGCGACATCGAGATCCTCGACGCCCTTACTCCCCGGTTCGACATCGAGCGCTTCGGCATCGTCTCGAAAGGCAGCCCCCGCCACGCGGACATCCTCATCGTCACCGGCCCCGTGACCCTCCAGCAGGGGCCCCGCCTCAAGCGCGTCTTTGACCAGATGCCCGAGCCCAAGTACGTCATCGGCATGGGCGCCTGCGGCGCCGACGGCGGCGTCTTCAAGGGGCTCTATCACGTGATTGGGGGGCCCGACAAAGTCATCCCCGTCGACATCCACGTCGCCGGCTGCCCGCCACGCCCCGACGAGATGGTCGACGGCGTCCTCGAGTGCCTCAAACTCATGAAGGAGGACGAAGAGCACGGCGGCAAAGAGTGGCGCCGCCACCTCCCCCCGCGTTCCGTGAAGGGGCCCTCGCCCCAGGAGGCCTCCCCGTGACCCCCTTCCCCGGCCTTCCGCCGAAAGCCGTGTCGGGTGCCCTCTCCCGCTTCGGCCCCGTCGAGTCCAAGGGCCCCTTCAGCCACCGCGCCGCCGTGCCCCCCGTGAGCCTGCGCGACGCCCTCAAAGTCGCGCTTTCAAAACTCGCGCTCGACCACATGGTCCAACTCGCGACGATCGACCGCGGGGAGGCCTTCGAGCTGCGGTATATCATGACAGGCCCCCACCGCGCGCTTGTCACGCTCACGACGACGGTGCCCCGCACCCTCGGCGGTCTGCCCTCCGTCCACGACCTCCTCCCCCCCGCCGCCCTCTTCGAACGCCAAATCCACGACCTCTTCGGCATCGAGTTTACCGGCCACCCGGGGCTCAAGCGCCTCATGCTCGCCGACGACTGGCCCCCCGGCGTCTTCCCCCTGCGCCGGGACTTTACCGTCGAGGGCACCCCCCGGCGCACCAAGGAGGCGCGCTAATGGCCGAAGTCATGGTCCCCATCGGGCCCCAGCACCCCGCGCTCTCCGAGCCCGTGAACTTCAAGGTCTTCGCCGAAGGCGAGACGATCAAGCGCCTCGAACTCGACCTTTCGTACAACCACCGCGGCATCGAAAAGGCCGCCGAGTCGCGCGACTTCACGCGTGTCGTGCCCCTCCTCGAACGCATCTGCGGGATCTGCGGCCACGCGCACACGACCGCCTTCGCGCAAGGGGTCGAGGAGGCCATGGGCATTCAGGCGCCCCTTCGGGCATCCTACATCCGCACCATCGTCGGGGAGCTCGAGCGCCTCCACTCGCACATGCTCTGGCTCGGGGTGGGGGCCCACGAGATCGGCTTCCAGACCCTGTTCATGTGGACCTGGCGCGACCGCGAGGACGTCCAGGACACGATGGAGGAGATGACCGGCAACCGCGTGAACTACGGGATGAACAAGGTCGGCGGGGTCCGGCGCGACCTCGCGCCCGAGGTCATCGATGCCACGCACGGACGCCTCGACAAGCTCGAAGAGCGCTTCCAGGGGTACCTCGAGATCGTCCGCACGAACCGCCTCATCCGCGAGCGCTTCGCGGGCGTGGGGAAGCTGACTCGCGCGCAGGCCCTCGCGCTTGGCACCGTTGGGCCCACGGCGCGCGCCTCCGGTGTGGACTACGACATCCGCCGCGACAGCCCTTACGCGGCCTATGCGGACTTGCCCTTCAAGGTCATCACGGAAGAGCGCGGCGACGTGCTCGGTCGCACCCTCGTCCGCGTCCGCGAAATGATGGAGAGCCTCAAGATCTGCCGCGCCGCGCTCCTCGACCTGCCGGAGGGCCCGATCGCCGTCAAGGCGCCCCGCACCGCGCCCCCCGCCGACATCATTTCCCGGTATGAGGCCCCCCGCGGCGAGCTTGTCCACACGATCCTCACGGACGGCGGCGACCGCGTCCTGCGCCTCGACATCCGCACGCCCACCTTCGCGAACTGGACCTCCGTCGCCGCGGCTCTCCCCGGCGCCCACCTCGCCGACCTGCCCGTCGTCGTGGCCGCCATCGACCCCTGCCTCTCGTGCACCTCGCGCGTCGCCGTCGTCGACACCCGGACTTCGAAACGCTCGACCTACACCTGGGACGAACTGCGCGACTGGGGCATCGACCGGCAGAAGGGCCGCGCCCGCGGGAGGCCACGCTGATGGACGCCCTCACGACGCTGGGCTACGGCCTCGTCTTCCCCGGGTTCCTCTTCCTCGTATCTCTCGCCCTCCTCTTCGAGTTCCTCGACCGCAAGGTCGCCGCCCGCGTCCAAGGGCGCGTCGGCCCGCCCCTCCTCCAGCCCCTCGCCGACCTCCTCAAGCTCCTCTCC
The DNA here is from genome assembly GCA_041487695.1 of Thermoplasmata archaeon. GTDB lineage: Archaea > Thermoplasmatota > DTKX01 > DTKX01 > DATEUP01 > DATEUP01. The sequence continues at coordinate 8,634 of JBGPNV010000087.1, forward strand.
AAGGAGGTCATCTCGCCCCAGGGCTCCGATTCCCGCGTCCTCTCCGCCGGCCCCCTCCTTGCCTTCGCGGCGGTCGCCACCGCGTTCCTCTTCCTCCCCTTCTTCGGCCCCTCGCCCTTCGGCTTTGCCGGCGACCTGCCCGTCGTCCTCTACCTCGTGACGCTCCCCACCATCCTCATCCTCGTCATCGGCTTTGCCAGCCGAAACGCGTTTGCTCAACTTGGCGGCGCGCGCGCCGTCACGTTGCTCTTCATCTACGAAGTGCCGTTCTACCTCGCGCTCCTCGGGCCCGGCATCGCCGCCGGCTCCTGGTCCCTCTCCGCCGTCGTCGAGCACCAGGCCGCTTCCGGGTGGCTCGTCGTTACTCAGCCCCTCGCGTTTGCCCTCGCCCTCATCGGCCTCCAGGCGAAACTCGAGCGCGCCCCCTTCGACATCGCCGAAGCCGAGACCGAGCTTGTCGCCGGGCCCTGGACCGAACTCACCGGCCGGCGCCTCGCCCTCATGCGCCTCTCGTTTGACGCCGGCCTCGTCCTCGGCTGCGCCCTCATCGCCGCCCTCTTCCTCGGCGGCGGCACGC
>JBGPNV010000088.1:0-9145 GCA_041487695.1 Thermoplasmata archaeon
CGGCCTCGACTTCACGAACTTCGCGCTCTTCTCGATTTCAGGCACGAAGTTCGAGGACATGAACGGCGACGGCTCGAGCACCGGCGACTCCGGCGTTGAGGGCTGGGTCGTCACGCTTTGCCAAGTGGACAGCGCCTTCGGGCTCTACTGCACGAGCACGGCCACGGACGCTGACGGCAACTACGCGTTCGCGGACCTCGGCCCCGGCACCTACACGGTGACGGAGGAGTCGCAAGACGGTTGGGTCGCCACGAGCACGACCACGCTGGGCGCGGACGGCGAGAGCGGCACGGACGTGTCGGGCCTCGACTTCACGAACTTCCAGCTTGGCAGCATCGCGGGCGTCAAGTGGTACGACGGCAACAAGAACGGCGAGCACGACAGCCCGGAGGCCTTCATCGAGGGCCTCACGATCCAGCTGTGCGACGCCTCGAACAACTGCCAGACCACCACGACGGACTCGAACGGGTACTACGAGTTCACGGACCTGGGGCCCGGCACCTACACGGTGACCGAGCTTGTCCCGACGGTTGACGACAGCTTCATGGAATGGACGCAAACCTTCCCCGGCGGGGACGGGACGTGGAGCATCACGGTGACGAGCGGCCTCAACGTCGACGACGCGAACTTCGGGAACGTGTGCGAGTACACGGCGGGCCTCACGTGGGGCTACTGGAAGACGCACACGGGCGAGCAGAAGAACGGCCCCGCGAAGGACGCCGCCTACAACCTGCTCGCAACGTACCCGCTGAGGCTCGACATCAAGACGAGCGACGGCGACTACGACCTCGAGAACGCCAAGGAAGCCTACGCGATCCTTAAGAACGCGCCGGCCGACTGCAGCGGGACGTGCCGGAGCCTCTTCCGCGCGCAGCTCATCGCCCTCTACATGAACATGCTGAAGTTCGATGGGTTCGAGGACCAGACCTTCGTGACGAGCGGCAACGACTTTGACGGGTGGACCGTGCAAGACATCTTCGACTACATGCACGACAAGCTCCTGGACGGCGGCGCGAGCTACAGCTTCACGGCGCTCCAGGAGACGCTCGACCTGATCAACAACAACGGGCACGCTGCCGACGGCGAGCACGTGTTGGTCTGTACGAGCATCGACAGCTAGGGCTGCCGACGAGAGCCTTTTCCTTTCCCGGGGGCCGCAAGGCCCCCGGCCCTTTTCTTTTCTTGAACGTCATCGTGGCCGTTGACCGCTGGCAGGCCCCTTGGGCTGCGCCGGTGGGCGCCCTCTGGCCCTGGAACGGCAGCGCCCCCAAAGTGGCCCTTCCAAACCCGCGAGCCTGGCGAACGGTTATTTATCCTCCGGGCCGTGGGAAATGCTCGGGTTTTCAGGGGCGGTGAGAGATTTGCGACACGCGTGGCTGGAACGAGGCGCGCTCAAGGTGCTCGCGCTCCTTCTTCTGGTGGTCATGTTGAGTGGGGCCGTCACTCGCCCGGAGCTGGCGGCCACAATTCCCGCGGGCATCGGGGGGGCGGGGCCCACGGCCGAGCGTGCCTCCGAGGTCCAAGGCGCGCGCGAGGCGTCGGCGGTCCTGGAGTACATCCCGCCCGTGCCGGGCTTTCCGGGGACCTCCCTGCAACTTGAGGCCCACGCAGTGACCTACAGGCCCACGGGGAGTGAACGCCAGCTCACGGCGACCTACAACCGGTCGATGGGCGACCACAAGGCGCTCACGCTCCTCGTCGACTTCCAGGACATCACGCACGCGGCGGCAAACAACCAGTCGCGGTACGATGCGTTCGCCAACGCCAACGGGAGCAGCGACCGCTCCCTTCGCACATTCTACTTCGAGAACTCCGCGGGCAACTACACGCTGAACACAACGGTGGTCGACTGGGTCACGATGCCGCACAACATGTCCTACTACTCCACCGCAAGTGGCGAGAACAAGATTGCCGTCGACGCGGCCCAGGCGGCGGACTCCGCAGTCGACTTCTCGCTCTTCGACGAGGATGGCGACGGCTATGTGGACAACCTCATCGTCGTCCACGCAGGCAACGACCAGGCCGTCACGGCAAACACGAGCGAGATCTGGTCGTTCGAGGGGAGCGGGAACACGGTCTCGGTCGACAACAAAACCGTGAAGGTGTTCGCAACGGTGGCCGAGAACATCACCAATGGTGACCCGCTCGGCGTGCTCTGCCACGAGTTCGGGCACCTGGGCTTCGACTTGCCTGACCTCTACGATGTGAACCTCAACAATGCGGGCCTCGGCGACTGGGACACGATGGCCTACGGCGGATGGGCTGGTGGGGGGAACCAGCCCAACGGGTTCTCAGCCTGGACGAAGCTCTCGCTCGGCTGGATCGCCCCTTATGTGCCGCAGTCGAGTGTCGACAACTATACGATCTACCCGATGACGAACAGCTCGGAGCGCAACCCGGTCAAGATCGAATCGAACTATACGAACGAGTACTTCCTCGTCGAGTTCCGTTGGAGGAACTCGAGCCTGCGTTTCGACCGCTACGTCCCGGCCTCAGGGCTCGTGATCTACCACGTGGACGAAACCACAATCTCGAGCAACCTCGTGGCAAACACCGTCGAGACGAATGGGTCCCACAAGGGCATCGACGTCGAGGAGGTTGGCACGCAGGACATGGACTCGTCCTCCTCGAACACGGGCGACTCGAACGACGTCTGGGTGAACAACACGACGGGGTTCACGCCCACCTCATCGCCGAATTCGAACCTCTACCGGAACAGCAGCGCCTACGCGACGGGCATCCGGGTTTTCAGCATCTCGACGGTGAACACGTCGGGCGGCCCGCACATGACGTTCTCCATCGACCCGGGTAGGGGGAGCTTCGCGCTTGCGGGGACCGTGCTTGGCAACAATTCGACGCAGAGCGTGCAAGGAGGGGCGGCCGCGAATTTCACCGTGCAATTCACGACGGCCTCCTCGACGGGCGACAACGTCACGCTTTCGACGGAGGGGACCTTCGGAGGCGCAACGGTCAGCTTAAACCGCACGAATCTGACGCTCGGCTCGCTGGGCTCGGGCACCGTGAACCTCACCGTGACGCTGCCTTCCAACTGCTCCGGAGGGACCGCCTTTGACGTCCAGGTGCGCGCGAACTCGACGAGCCAGCCGTCGAGCACGGTCGTCGTCTCGACACGCACGGTCTGCGCGCAAGTCTATGCGGGGAACCTCACTGGCGCCTCGACATTCAACGCGACGGTAAACGTGACGCTGTCGCAGAACTTCACGCTGCGCAACGCGGGGAACGGAGCGGACAATTTCACGATTTCCGCGAGCTTCAACGCCTCCGTGATCAACATCTCCCTCTCGCTACAAGTCTACATGCTTGCAGGCGGAGCGAATGTGACCGTCCAGGTCAACTTCACCGTTCAAAACTCCGTGGCCGACGGGACCTCCACCTCGTTCTCGCTCGACGCCGCGTACGGACCCTCGGCGGGCCGTCACGCCTTCCTCAATGGCACGGTTACGGCGCGCAGCTTCGCGCTGAGTGGGGCGGTCCTTGGCAACAACTCGACGCAAGCTGGCCAGCCCGGCGCCGCCGTGAATTTCACCGTCCAGTTCACCACCGCCTCGTCGGCGGGCGATAACGTGACCCTCTCGGCGGAGGCGTCTTTGGGCAACGCGACGGTCTCTCTTGACCGGACGAGCCTGAATCTCGGCGCCCTCGGGTCGGGGACGGTGAACCTTACCGTTACGCTCCCCTCGAACTGCTCCGCCGGGGCGGTCATCGACATCCAGGTGCGTGCGAATTCCACAAGCCAGCCTTCCAGCACGTTCGCGGTGTCGACGCGGACGATATGCGCGCTAGTCTACGGCGGCAACCTCACAGGGCCCTCGTCGTTCAATGCCACGGCGAACATGACGCTCGCACAGAATTTCACCGTCCGGAACGCTGGCAACGGCCCAGACAATTTCACGCTTTCCGCGAGCTACAATGCCTCGCTCATCAATGTGTCGCTGTCCGCGCAGGTCTATGGGCTCGCGAGCGGCGCGAACGTGACAATCCGAGTCAACTTCACGGTGCAGGGCTCGGTGCCAGACGGCACCGTGATCCCCTTCTCGCTCGACGCCACCTACGGGCCCTCGGCCGGGCTGCACATGTACCTTAACGGGACTGTGACGGCTCGGGCGTTCGCGCTATCGGGGACGGTGCTCGGCAACAACTCGACGCAGAGCGGCCCGCCAGGCGCCGCCGTCAACTTTACCGTGCAGTTCACGACGGCCTCGTCGACGGGCGACGGGGCGACGCTCACGGTCGAGGGGAGCTTCGGGGGGGCCGGAGTGATCCTCAACCGCACCAACCTGACGCTGGGTCCGCTTGGGTCTGGCACGGTGAATCTCACCGTGACGCTCCCCTCGAATTGCACGGCGGGGACGGCTGTCGACGTGCAGGTGCGCGCCAATTCGACAAACCAGCCCTCCAGCACCGTTTCCGTCTCGACGCGCACGGTTTGCGCACAGGTCTTTGCGGGCAACCTAACGGGGCCCTCCGCATTCAACGCCTCGGTGAACGTAACGCTGTCCCAGAACTTCACGGTCCGCAACGCCGGCAACGGCGCCGATAATTTCACGCTGTCGGCGAGCTACAATGGGTCCCTCCTCAACGTCTCGCTGCCCGCGCAGATCTACCTCCTCGCGAGTGGCGCCAACGTTACGGTCCGCGTGAACTTCACGGTGCAAGGGGCGGTCGCGGAGGGGACGGCGATCGGCTTCTCGCTCGACGTCGCATACGGGCCTTCGGCCGCGCGGCACATGTACCTGAACGGCACCGTCACGGCGCGGAACTTTGCGCTCTCGGGGACGGTGCTTGGAAACAATTCTACGCAGAGCGGGCAGCCTGGCGTGCCGCTGAACTTCACCGTCCAATTCACGACCGCCTCTTCGATTGGCGACAATGTGACCCTGGCGATCGAAGGCAGCTTCGGCAACGCGACTGTGGCGCTAAACCGGACCAGCCTCACCCTTGGCTCCCTCGGGTCGGGCACCGTGAACCTCACCGTCACCCTGCCCACGAGCTGTTCGGCGGGAGCCGCGTTCGACGTCCAGGTCCGCGCCAACTCCACGAGCCAGCCGTCCATCACGGCCGTCATCTCGACGCGGACGGTATGCGCGCAGGTCTATGGGGGCAACCTTACCGGGCCCTCCTCGTTCAACGGCACCGTCACGGTGACGGTGTCGCAGAACTTCACGCTGCGCAACACCGGGAACGGGGTGGACAATTTCACGGTGTCGGCCACCTTCAACGGGTCGCTCGTCAACGTCTCCCTCTCCCCGCAGGTCTACTTCCTCGCGAGCGGCGCGAACGTCACGGTCCGTGTGAATTTCACCGTGCAAAGTTCGGTCGCGGACGGCACATCGGTCCCGTTCTGGCTCGATGCCGCCTTCGGGCCCTCGGCCGCGCGCCACCTGACCCTCAACGGATCGATCACGGCGCGGGTTTTCGGGCTCTCGGGCACGTTGCTTGGCAACAACTCGACGCAGACGGGCCAGCCCGCCGTCCCTGTCAACTTCGCGGTGCAATTTACGACCTCCTCGTCGACCGGCGACGTCGTGACGCTCGCAGCGGAGGGGAGCTTCGGCGGCGCGACGGTCGCCCTCAACCGCACGAACCTGACGCTGGGTCCGCTTGGCTCGGGGACCTTGAACCTCACCGTGACCCTGCCCGCCAACTGCGCCGCGGGGGACGTGCTTGCCGTCCAGGTCCGCGCCAATTCGACGAACCAGCCGTCAAGCACCTTCGCGGTCACGGCGCGCACGGTCTGCGCGCAGGTCTTCGCCGGGACAATCACCGGGCCCTTGACGCTCGACGCCCTGGTCAACGCGACGGTGGTGCAGAACTTCACGCTGCGCAACACGGGGAACGGTGCAGACAACTTCACGCTCTCGGCCACCTTCAACGGGTCGCTCGTCAACATCTCGTTGCCTTCGCAGGCGTTCTCGCTCGCGGGCGGGGCCTCGGCGATCTTCCAGGTCAACTTCACGGTGGCGGGCTTCGTTACCGACGGGACGTCGATCCCGTTCACCCTGCAGGCGGCCCATGGGCCGGCCTTCGGGCGCCTCGTCCAAGTCAACGGGACCGTGACCGGGAGGACCTACGGGCTCTCGGGCGTCGCCCTGGACGGTCCGCTGCAGGGCGCCTTGCCCGGGGCCTCGGTGAACTTCACCATCCAGTTCACGACCTACTCGGCCACGGGCGACAATGTGACGCTCTCGACGGAAGGGACCTTCGGCAACGCGAGTGTCTCGCTCGACCGGACGAGCCTTGCGCTCGGGGGGCTTGGGTCCGGGACCGTGACCCTCACCGTCACGATGGCGGGCAATTGCCTGCCTGGCGACTCGGCCGACGTGCGCGTGCGGGGGAATGCGACCACGCAGGCGCCCTTCACCGTCGCGGTCTCGACGCTCACCGTCTGCGACCAACTATTCGCTGCAAGTCTGACCGGCACCGGTGTCTTCAACGCGACCCCGACCCTGGCGGTCGGGCTCAACTTCACAGTGCGCAACACGGGGAGCGGGGCGGACAACCTCACGCTCACGGCGAGTTACAACGCGTCGCTCCTCGACATCTCGCTGCCGGCACAGACGCTCGCGCTTCCGAGAGGCACCTTTGCAACGGTGGAGGCCAACTTCACGCTGGCCTCTTCCGTCCTCGAGGGGGCGTCGGTGGCCTTCACCCTCGACCTCGCCTTCGGCCCCGAGGGAGGCCGCCACGCGTACCTCAACGGCACCATCACGGCGGGGCGGCTAAGCGCCATCTCCCTCCGCGTCGACGCCCTCTTGCTCGAGCTTCTCGACCCAGGCCAGCCCCGTCGCTTGAACTTCACGGTTCAAAACGACGGCAACTACCTTGCGGATGTCGCGCTAAGCGCCAGTGCGCCCGGGGGCGTCACCGTCGACCTCGACAGTGCAAGCGTCCAAGTGGCAGCCTTCTCTTCCGTAACGGTCGGCGTTACGCTGACCGCAAGTGCCGACACGCTTGCCGGCACGCAAGGTGAGGTGAGCCTCGCCGCCAGCGTGCCCTTGCCCGCGGCCCAAGCATTCGCCGGCTTCGCCATCTTCGTCAATCAGCGGTTCGCGCTCTCGCTAAGCGGCCCCTCCTCTGCCGCCGCGCCGCGGGGGGCGGTCGTCTCCCTCAACCTCACCGCGCTGAACCTCGGCAACGGGCTGGACAACGCTACCCTGCTTCTTTCGACCACGGCCTTGGGGTGGAACGAGAGGGCCACGCCCACCATGCTGGCCTTCGGGACCACGAACGCGACGCGCTCCGGCGCGGTCCTGTTCGAGGCGACCGTCCCCCAAGACGCCCTCGCCAATTCTCAACAAGAATTCATCGTCACGGTGCGCTCGCAGCAGGCGGGCGTGTCGGCAACCCTTCGAATCTTGGTCTTGGTGCTATCCGACATCTCGTTCACGATTGGCGTGAGCGGCCCGCAGCGTGCGCTCGCCCCCCCCGAAGTCGCGGCCTTTGCCGTTACGATTGGCAACACGGGCAACCTCCCGGAGTCGTTTTCCCTCACCGCCCAAGGGTTGCCGGCGGGGTGGGCCGTGGACCCACCTTCCGGGGCTACTGCGACCCTATTCCCGGGGGAATCCCTGACCCTCTGGCTCAATATCACGCCAGCTGCAAACGCCACAGGCGGCATCTACAGCTTCCAGATCGCCGCGGCGCTCGAGGGCAACGCTTCGCAGGCCGCCGTCCTCGACGAGTCCGTGGAAATTGCCGCCCACCACGAGGTCCAGCTGTCGGTGCCTTCGCTGCCAGGCGACTTCGCGCCGGGCGCGCAGGTCCTGATCACCATCAGCGTGCGCAACCTTGGCAATGTCGCAGAGACGGTGGCGCTGTCGTGGAGCGGGTCTTTCGTTTCCGTCACTTTCACACCCGGTACGGCAACCGTGGCGGCCTTCAGCGAGGCCCGGGTGTCTGTGGTGGCTGTGATTCAAAGCGACGCCCCGGCGGGCGATGCGTTGCTCCTGCTCACCGGCTCGTCAAGCGACAAGGCGTTTCCCGCAGCGTCGGCGAGCGTGGTCATCCATGTCTTGCCGCCCTCGCCTCCCCCACCCCCGGCGCCGCCTCCGCCGCCCCCGGGGAACAACACAACGGCCCCTCCAAACGGAAACTCGACAGTTCCACCGGCCGCCAACAACACGACGAGCCCTCCACCGCCGTCGTCCAACCCGCCGCCTTCGCCGCCGCCCAACCCGGCGGCCACGCCCTTGGCGGACGCCACGGGAATCCTCCTTGCCGTGGCGGCTTTCGCGGCACTCACCGTTTCGATTCTGGCGCTCCGCCGGCGGCGCAAGAAAGCCCGCTGACGGGTCGCAGGACCGCCGCGCGAAGCGCGGGTCTCTGGACTTTGGCACCGGTTCAGCGCCCCGGTGCGCGCGGGAAGGCCTCGTGGGGGGGGCCGGTGGGCGCGCCTGTGCGGGGTGGCCGCCCTGCTTCGCCCTTGACGCCGGCTCGTCCCCGTGCGGCTTGGCTGAAGGCGCCCCTGCCCCGTGCGCTGCTGGGGGGCGGGCCGGTGGTTGGGGGTCCGGCGGCGCCCCAAGCAGAATGAGCCCAGGCCCGATAAATGTTGCAGGTGCAATCGACCCGAACCCTCTTATGCCGCAAGCCCGACGTCGGCCCCGAGGGATTCTCGATGGGCCCAGGACTTTTCGGCACCCGTTTGCTCGTGTTCAGTACGATTGGTGGACTGCTGCTTCTCCAAGGCGCGGGCGCGGCGTTGGGGGCCAAGGGGGGCGTGGGGGTGCCCGCGGACCCTGCGGACTTCACCTACCTCACCCTGCCCCGTTTTGTGGAGGTGGACCCGGCCACCGTCGTCCCGGACGCGGTGCCCAATTGCATCACCAACAGCACGGCGGTGCCGACCTACCCCACGTTGGTTTGCTATTCCCCCGACTTCCTTCGGACGGCCTACAACTTTGGCCCGCTCTACACGGGCGGCCTTGATGGCAGCGGCCAGACCATCGTCATCGTGGATGCTTACGGCAGCCCCACGATCCAAAACGACCTCCACTTCTTTGACATGACCTTCGGCCTGCCCGACCCGCCATCTTTCAAGGTCATCTGTCCCAAGGGGTGCCCCAAAGCTTCGGACAAGGTCGTGTTCGACCCGGGCGGCTGGGCCACGGAGACCTCGCTCGATGTC
>JBGPNV010000089.1:0-9142 GCA_041487695.1 Thermoplasmata archaeon
CCAGGCTGCAGGCGTCCCGGTCCTTGTCCCCATCGGCGGCCATGCCGTCTACGTGGACGCCGCGCGCTTCTTGCCCCATGTCCCGTGGAGCGAGTTCCCCGGCCACGCGCTCTCGTGCGCCCTTTACCTTGAGGCCGGCGTGCGCGCGGTGGAGATCGGCTCGCTCATGGCCGCCCGCGACCCCGAGACCCACCAGAACCGGCGCGCCCGGATGGAGCTCATGCGCCTCGCGATTCCCCGACGGATGTACACGGACAACCACATCGACTACGTCGTCGAGGCCCTTGCCGCGCTCTTCGCCGGCCGCGAGGAAATTCCGGGCGTCGAACTCGTCCGCGAGGCGCCCGTGCTCCGCCACTTCACTTCGACATTCAGGCCCGTCGACCACGGCAAGTCCGCCGCGGGGGCACGCGGCTCCGTCCCGGGATAGTCCCCTTGGCCTTCAAGCGCGCGCGCCGAACAGGCCGCTCGCTGCCCTCGGCGGAAGGGCTCGGCCCGGCAGTCGCTCTTCGTCCAGCGCGCTTGGCAGGTCGGGCGCGTCCCTGCGCGCTCCTTCGGCATGGAAGGCGCCGTGCCTCGGGGAAGATTCCTGCTGGTGCTCGAGCCATCCGGCCCGGCCCTTGCGAACAATCCCCATATCGAGGTATTCTCCTCTCGTCATCGAGTCACCAATGGCTAGGGGTTTTGAATCCCATATGTAGCCTTGGTTCCCCCCTTTACATAGTACATGACGGGGGTGGGCGGCAAATGCCGAAGGCTCAAGACGGCGGTGGGCGGGGGCGGGTCCCCGGTTTTGGCCGGCGCCGCCTCCCTTTTGGTGAAAGAGGGTTGCGCCGCGCTTCCAGGACGAGGAACGACTCGGTGAGGGCGCGGTTCCCCCTCGCAAAGGAACGCCTCAACGCTTCGAGCCTGCCATCTTCCTCCCAGCGAGCGCGGCGGGCCGGTTGGTCGAGGAACTCCGCCTCGAAAGCGGCAAACGAAGGGAAGCGCTGCGTGCGGCGCTCGACCTCGAGGTGGCTCACGGTGAACCCAAGGGCACCAAGCAGTTCGCGCATCTCACCCCGCGAGAGTGCGAAGGGCGAGCGGTCGCCGGCTTCCTTCCACATGTGCTTCTCAAACGACCGGACGATGAGAACGCCGCCGGCTTTGAGCGACCGCGCGGCGCGCCTGGCAATCGCTTCCGAGAAGCAGAGGTGGGCGACCACGCCGTCGAGCCCGTCCGGGGCCTTGGCAATCTTTTTCCAGTCGCTCGACTCGACGTCGGCGCAGCGGAACTTCGCCGTTGTAAGGCCATCCTCCTTCGCGCGCGAGGCCCCAAGCGCGATCACCTCGGGGTCGATGTCGATTCCCGTGGCGCTCGCCCCCAGCCCTGCAAGGAGCAGCGTCCCTGCGCCGGACCCGCACCCGATGTCGACCGCGACCCGGCCTTTCCAGTCGTGCGCCTCGATGAGGGCTTTGTAGCGCGGCGACACGCCGCGGCGCCCGTGGTGCGGCTCCCGCGGCCGGTCCGCGCCGTGCGAGTGCACGCCCTCCCTGTTTCTCCCCTTGGCCATTCGGCGAGGGAATGGCGAAGGTCGCTTAGGGCTTTCGCTGGGGGTCGGGAGGCGGGCCACGCGAAAGGCGCTCGTCGAGCTCTTGCATGTGCTGCGCAAGCAGGAGGATCGAACGCTCGATCGCGTCGAGGCGCCTCTCAACCGTGTCCTTTCGTTCTCCCGCATCGGCCCGCTTCTTCGGCGGGTGTTCGCCACCGCGTTCGCCCTTCAGCGTGACCTCGAGCGGCCGGTCGGCCCCCGAGCGAATGGCAATCTCGAAGCCGGGGCCCACTTCGTAGTGCGCGGAGGCGTCGTGCGCGCCCTTCGTGGGGGCGCCGCTTACGGGCGCCGGCCCGTTCGGATTACCGGGCTTCGATGAGCCTTCTTCCCCCATTACGGTGTACCCCCGTCAAAGTGCCCATCCCGAGAGAATTTAGCCTTATGGCCATATTTATTCCGCACAGTCTGGCTATCAAAACCAGGAATGGCGCATAACACGCGAAACGCGCTCCCGTTCGCCCTGTTATACGACGCTTTTGTCCGTGGCGTCAGGCGGGAATCTGCCCGATTCCCGTCCCCCTCATCCTACTGCCCGCCCCGCTTTTTTGCGGGCAGTCCGAGCTTCCCCAGGATCTCGTGCGCCATCGCGTCGGTGAGCACCTGCCGCGACCAAAAGTCCCGCGGCTCCCCCTCGTAGCGCGGGATCACGTGCCAATGGTGGTGGAACACGACCTGCCCTGCAAGCTCCCCCTGGTTCGCGCCGATGTTGTAGTCCGTCGCGAGCTTCTCTTCGACGAGGTGCGCGACCGCCTTGAGCGCGGCGGTGAGGTGGGTCATGTCTTCCATGTCCGTGAGCCGCTCCGAGTGCACCTTCGGGCAAACGAGGATGTGGCCCGGCGCGATCGGCCGCGTGTCAAGGAAAGCGATTGCATGCTCGTCCTCGAAGACGACCCAGGCCGATGCCTTGCCGCCTGCGATCCTGCAGAAGACGCAGCCCTCGGCGGCCCTGCCGGCCCCCTTCGTGGCGGGCGCTTCGCGCTTCCTCACCGCCCTTTCCTCCCCTTCTTGGGCGCACCCTTCGCCTCGACGCGATAGGGCTCCTGCTTTTCGGCGCCGAAGTCCACGATGGCCGCGTTCACGCCGATGAGCGGCTCGACCCGCTTGAGGTTCTCCCGCGCGGCCTTGAGTTCAGGGTCCGCCTCGAGCGCCTTGCGGAAGCACGTCGCAGCGCCCCCGAAGTCGCCCATCGCGTGGAACACGACGCCCTTGCGGTTCCACCCCCAGGCGTAGAACTGGTCGAGCCAGATCGCGTGGTCGACCGCCCGCATCGCCTCCTCAAGGCGACCGAGCTTGACGAGAGCCGCGCTTGCCCAGCCATAGCCCTCCGCGAAGTTGATGTCGATGTCCGTCGCGCGCTCGAATTCCGCGAGCGCCTCTTCAAAGCGGCCGGCGTCAAAGTCGGCAAGGCCGCGCTCGCGCGCGGCGCGGGCCGCTTCGCTCGGGGCGTGGACGTCGGCCACGGGCCGTCCGAGGCGCGCGGCCGCATTTCAAACGTAGGTTCGCAGGGTCAGGTGACTTTGCGGATCATCGACCGTGCGCGCTGCTGCATGTCATTCGGCACCTCGAGCATTTTGTGCTTCTTCTTGAGGTGCTTTGCCGCCTTTTTCATGACTTTCTCGTCGCTGCCGGCCTTCGCCACGAAGCCACAGTTCATGCCAAGGTCCCGGCACGCTAGGGACATTTTGTTTGCCAAGGAGTCACCCTACCCGCAAAGGGCCCGGGCAGGTAGTTGAGCTTGGCGGTCGGGCTCCGCTGCGGGCGCAGCGACGAGCCCGCGACGGCCCGGGGGAACGCCGCCTCAGCGCGGCGGCGCGCGCCCCGCCCCCAGGCTAAATATGCGCGCGTCCCTGCCTTCGAACGGGTGCAAGGGTGGCGGAGCGCCCCTGGACGATCCGGTGTTTTCGCTGCGGTACGGAACTCTTCAACGAGGCCGAGTATGCCTCGTTCACCTACAACTGCGCCACCTGCCAGGATGAGCTCTGGCACGGCAAGCAAAACCTGAACGTCCCGGCCGAAGTCGTGTGGGCCGAGGGCGCGCTCAAGGAGCGCGTGGACCGCCGTCAAATGCTCTCTGCGCCGCTCTCGGGAACCAAGTACCTCCCGTTCATGCCCCTCACGGACCCCAGGAAAGCGTCCGCCGTGACGCTGGGGGAAGGCGCCACCCCGCTCATCCGGATGCGCGGGATCGAAGACCAGGTCGAACTGCGGTTCGGGCTGTCGCTCCGGATCTTCGGAAAGATGGAGGGGGCCAACCCGACGGGCTCGTTCAAGGACCGTGGCTCGATCATTGAGGCGGCCAAGGCCCTCGAACTCAAGCTCCCGGAGGTCATCCTTGCCTCGACGGGCAATATGGCCGCCTCGATCGCGGCCTACTCAAACCGCGAGCGGCGCGTGGGCCTCGGGTGCCACATCGTCGTCCCGAAGAGCGCGGACGCGACGAAGCTCATCCAGGCCGTGATGCACAATGCGTCACTCTACCGCGTGGATGGCCAGTTCTCCCTTGCCGTCGACCTTGCCGAGGCCTTCTTCCGCCGAGAAGTCTCGCGCGCGTCCAAGGGCCACCGGGGCCGCTTCTACCTCGGCGGCGACTACTGCTACCGGATGGAAGGGCAGAAGACCTGCGCCTTTGAAGTCGTCGAACAGCTCAAGGCGCGCGACAACCCCGCGCCCGACGCGGTGATCGTGCCGATCGGCGCCGGGACCAACCTATCCGGGATCGCGAAAGGGTTCCGCGAACTCCGAGAGCTGGACCTCGGCGTGGAGCGGCTCCCCCGGATTTACGGGGCCCAGGCATATGCCAACCTCACGGACGAAAAACACCCGAAGGCGGAGGAGGCCCGCTCCCGGCAGACTACCGTAATGCCCGACGAGGGAGGCTACCGCCTCCAGATGCTCTCGCAATTCAAGGGGGAGTTCGGCGCGGTCCTCGTGAAAAACCCCCTGGACGGCCTCAAGGTCATCGCCGCCTACAAGGAGACAAGCGGCGCCACCGTCGGAATGATCCTCGGCGACGAGGTCGACCTCAAGCACAACCCCGAGGAGCACGGGTTCGATACGCTTTCGGCCAAGTGGGACCTCGGCCGCTTCGAGTCGCTCTTCGTCGAGACGAGCGCCGCCACCTCGCTGGCCGCGCTGTACAAGCTCGCGGACCAGTCGAAACTCAAGGACGGCGAGACCGTCGTCGTCGACCTAACCGGCGACGGGCTCAAGGACACCTGGGTCGTCGCCAAGCACCGGCTCGGCCAGAATGTCAAGTCGGCGGTCGCCCAGAGCCACGAGGCACCCGGCGTACTGGGGCCGCTCATCCCGACGGAGCTAGGGAAAGACGGACGCATCGCGGAGAGCTCGGTCGTCGCCCTTGCCAGGCAAGTGGACCGGGCAATCCGCGCGAGGGGCGCAGCCTGATACGGCCCACCAGGAGCCGTCTCGCGACCCCTGGAACCCCCCTTTCTATGGGGGCGGCCCAATGAAAGCGGTGAGGTGATGCTGCGGTGGATTCCGGTGTTTCCTTTCGCCCGAAATCGGGGGTTTCGGTGGCCAGGCCGCCGCCCGAGGGATTTCCGCATTAAGCTATATATACGCCCGGGCCTTACGCTATGGATTGCGGTGGAACCAGGGCGGTTCCACCATAGATGGGGTAAGGGATGCGCTGTCCCTACTGTCGCTCACGCGACAGCAGGGTTGTGGAGTCCCGCGACGCCGAGGACGGGTCTGCCGTCCGGAGGCGGCGCGAGTGCGGCTCATGCCGCAAGCGCTTCACAACCTACGAGCGCGTCACCTCGGCCCCCATCTACGTGCGCAAGCGCGACGGTGCCATCGAGCCCTTCGACAGGACGAAGATCCTGCGGGGGGTCCAGACGGCCTGCCGGCAGCGCCCGGTGACGCCCGAAGCAATCGAAAAACTCGTGGAGGCTGTGGAACGGGAGATACGGACGAGGGAATCGACCGAAGTTACATCAAGCGACGTGGGAGAATCGGTGGCCAGGCGCCTCAAAGACCTCGACAAGGTCGCCTTCATCCGCTTCGCTTCGGTGTACAAACGGTTCGATGACCTCGACCAATTCGTCCGTGAAATCCAGGCCTTTGACAGGGACGCGCGATAAGCAAGCCGTGAGACACGAAGGGAGTCAAAGAGGGGGGTTCAAGATGGTCGTTGGAGCAAAGCTCGGCGAATTGGCCGAGGGGATGAAGGGTGCCGAGGGGCGAAAGCCCGGGGAGAGCGGAAAGGGCGTCTGGGTGCCGCGCGTATGGACACGGGCCGGCAAGGACCCGCTCGAGGAAGTCACGTACGACAAGCGCACCGCGCGCATCGTCGAGCCCGACGGCAAGGTCGTCTTCGAGATGAAGGACATGGAGGTCCCCTCGAGTTGGTCCCAGCTTGCCGCGGACATCCTCGCGTCGAAGTACTTCCGCCGCGCCGGCGTGCCCGTTGTGGGCCACGAGTCCTCGATACGACAGGTCGTCCACCGGATCGCGCACACGATGCGCACCTTCGGCGAAGAGCACGGCTACTTCCAATCCAAGGCCGACGCGGACACCTTCGAGGCGGAGCTCACGCACCTGCTTGTCACACAGAAAGGCGCGTTCAACAGCCCCGTCTGGTTCAACTGCGGGCTCTCGCACGATTACGGAATCAAGGGGCAGGGCGGCAACTGGGCGTGGAGCTTTGCCAAGGGGGAGATCGAGCAGACGACGGACGCGTACGCGCGCCCCCAGTGCTCGGCCTGCTTCATCCAGTCGGTGGGCGACGACCTCATGTCGATCTTCGACCTCGTGAAGAGCGAAGCGCGGATCTTTAAGTACGGGTCCGGCACCGGAACGAACTTCTCGAAGGTCCGCGCGCGCGATGAGCGGCTCTCGGGCGGGGGCACCTCGTCGGGCCTCATGTCCTTCCTCAAGGTGCTCGACACGGGCGCGGGCGCCACGAAGTCGGGGGGCACGACCAGGCGCGCGGCCAAAATGGTCATCCTCGACATGGACCACCCCGACATTGAGACGTTCATCAACTGGAAGCGGAAGGAAGAGGAGAAGGTCTGGGCGCTCATCCAGGCCGGCTACGACTCGAACTTCAACGGGGAGGCCTACCAGACGGTCTCCGGGCAGAACTCGAACAACTCCGTGCGCATTTCGGACGGCTTCATGGAAGCCGTACTCGGCGACGGCGAATGGCAGACACGCTTCCGTACGAACGGCCAGATCGCGAAGACCTACAAGGCGCGCGAGCTCATGCAGCAGATCGCCAAGGCGGCCTGGGCATGCGCCGACCCGGGCGTCCAGTACGACGACAACGTGAACCGGTGGCACACGTGCTCGAACACCGACCGCATAAACGCGTCGAACCCCTGTTCGGAGTACATGGTCCTCGACGACTCCGCGTGCAACCTTGCCTCGATCAACCTGATGAAGTTCCTTTCGCAGGACGGCAGGTTCGACGTCGAGGGCTACCGCCACGCGATCCGCGTGCTCATCACCGCGCAGGAGATCGCGGTCGACCTGTCGTCCTACCCGACGAACCCCATTGCGCAGAACAGCCACGACTACCGGCCGCTCGGCCTTGGCTATGCGAACCTCGGCACCATGCTGATGGTCCTCGGGGTCCCTTACGACTCGGCCCGCGGGCGGGCGATCGCCGGTGCCCTTTCGGCCATTCTCACGGGCCACGCGTACCGCGTGTCCGCCGAGATCGCGGATGTCGTGGGGCCCTTCCCAGGCTTTGCCAAGAACAAGGAGCCGTTCCTCCGAGTCATGAAGCAACACCGCGCGGCGGCCTACCAGATCCCCGACCGCGAGTGCATGCCCGAACTGCTCAAGGCCGCACGCGAGGACTGGGACGACGTCGTCCGCCTTGGCGAAGTCTATGGGTTCCGCAACGCGCAGGCCACCGTCATCGCGCCCACGGGCACCATCGGCCTCCTCATGGACTGCGATACGACCGGCGTCGAGCCCGACTTCTCGCTCGTCAAGTGGAAGAAGCTCGCGGGCGGCGGCCACTTCAAGATCGTAAACCAGTCGATCCCGCGGGCCCTCAAGAGCCTCGGGTACACGGCGCGCCAGGTCGATGACATCATCAAGTACATTCTCGGGCATTCGAC
Organism: Thermoplasmata archaeon; assembly: GCA_041487695.1. Lineage (GTDB taxonomy): Archaea > Thermoplasmatota > DTKX01 > DTKX01 > DATEUP01 > DATEUP01. Next base: position 7,685 of record JBGPNV010000089.1, read on the forward strand.
GCTCGATGGGGCGCCCCACGTCGACGCCAAGTCGCTCCTCATGCTCGGGTTCAACGAGCGCGAGATCGAGCACGCCGAGAAGTACGTCCGCGAGAAAGGGTCGCTGGACGACTACACGCCGTCGGTGAACCCGAAGGGGCTTGCGGCGAAGGGCATCACGCCCGCACAGTTGCAGGAAGCCCAGGTGTACATCGGCGGCGCCCAGACGGTCGAGGGCGCGCCCCATATGAAGTCCGAGCACAACGCCATCTTCGACTGCGCGAACAAGTGCGGCACGGGCTCGCGGTTCATCGACCCGATGGGGCACATCCGCATGATGGCGGCCGTCCAGCCCTTCATCTCGGGTGCGATTTCAAAAACCGTGAACCTCCCGCAGGAGATCTCGGTCGAGGAAGTCGAACGCCTCTATGTCGAGTCGTGGCGCCTGGGGCTCAAAGCCGTCGCGCTCTACAGGGACGGCTCGAAGCACTCGCAGCCCCTCTCGACGAAGAACGTGAAGGACAAGTCGGCGTCCGACAGTGCGGGCGCCGCGCCTTCGCGGGCCGACGCGGGGGCGGCGATCACGGCGATCGCGCTGCGGCAGGGGATGGCGCGCGGCGAGCGCGAGATCCTCCCCTCCAAGCGCAGCGGGTTCACGATCGAGACGAGCGTGGGAGGCCACAAGGTCTTCCTGCGGACGGGCGAGTACGAGGGCGGGCGGCTCGGCGAGATCTTCATTGACATGTACAAGGAGGGCACCGCCTACCGCAGCCTGATGAACTGCTTCGCAATCTCCGTGTCGATCGGGCTCCAGTACGGTGTGCCCCTCGAGAAGTACGTGAACTCGTTCACCTTCACGCGCTTCGAGCCCCAGGGGATGACGGACCACCCGAACGTGAAGGTCGCCACCTCGATCCCGGACTTCATCTTCCGGGTCCTTGGCATGGAGTACCTCAACCGGATGGACTTCGTGCACCTCAAGCCGAAGACGGTCGACGAGGACAAGCACACGCCGGCGCTTGCGCCCCCGAGCGACGCGCAGGAGACGCTCTACATCAGTTCGGTCCCGAAGGAGAAGCCGCTCGACTCCTACACGGAGACGGGCCCGGTGCCGGCGGGGTCGAGCTCGATGGACAAGGCCCTCGCGGACATGATGGGCGACGCGCCGCCCTGCGACCAGTGCGGCCACACGACGGTGAGGAACGGGACCTGCTACAAGTGCATCAACTGCGGCAACTCGATGGGGTGTTCGTAAGGGCCTGCACTCCCCGCGGCGAGGGGCGTTGGATGAAGAGCAGGGAAGGCGCGCCCTCCGGGGCGCGCCGGTCCCTGCGAATGTGCCTTCCGGCCGCTCCCGGCCGGAGGCTCATCGGCGTTCCATTCGCCTAGGGCTCGGTCTCGGCGGCATCACCCGCATCGGTCCCGTCGGCTGACGACGCATCATCTGGGGCTTGGCTGTCGTCCGTTTCGCCGTTTGCC
>JBGPNV010000090.1:0-9034 GCA_041487695.1 Thermoplasmata archaeon
AGGACGGCGGACATAGGGGTTCAGTGCCCCCCTCGAAGGACGCCCTTCTTGACAAGCTCCTCGACGACGAGCTGCGCGGCCTCGTCGAGCGGCTTGTCCTTGAGCACGACCATCCGGCGCGCCATGGTCTGCGGGCGGATCTCAACGGCCTGGACGGACATCTTGTCCGGCGCGAGCGAGCCCTCGGGGAACCCAAGGTCCGCCGGCTTCCAGGTTGTCTGGGGCTTCTTCTTCGCACCCATGATCGCCATGAGGTTCGGCAGGCGCGGTTGGTTCGCGTCCTTCACGAGCGCGACAAGCGCGGGCAGCGCGGCCTTCACCTTGACGACCTTCTCGCCAAGCTCGCGCGTGGCGACGACCGACTTGTCCTGGAACTCGAGGGTTTTCGCATAGGTGATCTGGGGCAGCTGCAAGAGCTCCGCGACCCGGGGGCCGATCTGCCCCTGGTAGGCGTCCGTCGAGGCCTCGCCGCACAAGATGAGGTCAATGGCCCCGATCTTGCGGGCGGCGGCGGCTAGAAGCTCGGAGGTCGCGAGCGCATCGAGCGAGTCGTGGGGCTGAGCGACGATGAAGGCGCGGTCCCCGCCGATCGCGAGCGCCTCATTGACGGTCTCGCCGACCTTGGCGCCGCCCACGGTGAGCACAATGACCTCGCTTCCGGGCGCCTTCTCCTTGAGCCGCACGGCCGCTTCGAGCGCGTTCTTGTCCGCGTCCGACATCCTCGCGGGAATTTGCGCGAAGTTCGCCGCTCGTCCCGCCTCGAACCGGACCTGCGCGACATCCACCACTTGCTTGATGAGCACGAGAATCTTCGCCACGGACGCGCCTCCTTTGCAACCTTCGCGGAAACCGGATGAGGGTATAAAGCGGTTGTTCCGGCCGCTGCCAGCCTCACAAGCCGGCCGCCCGACATTTTCGGCCCGCTTCGAAGCGCGCACCGAAGAGTTCTTCGCACCGCGGGCGCTCCCTCGCGCCGGGGCGCGTTCGTGGAGCCATCCGAGGCCGTGACCTGGCTCATGCAGATGACACGCGAGATGACGATCGAGGCCCAGCAGTGGGACTTCTTCGCGCTCACGTGGAAGGCGATGGGGTTCACGTTCGACGAGAACCTGCGCAAGCGCGTGAAAACGCACGGGCGGATGCTCGGCCTCTACATGAACGACCTCAAGAAAGACGTCGTGCCGAAGGGCACGCGCATCAATGTGGACGACCTTGGCGAGTGGACGGGGAAGTTCGAGCGCCTCCAGAAGACGCACGGCCAGCTCATCCCGCTCTTCAAGCGTGAGGCCGACCGGTTCGGGTCGCTCTTCAAGGACGCGGGGGCGGGCTGGACCGCCGTCGACGAGTGAGGCGCACCGTCACTTGTAGGGCACGAAGTCGCGCCCAAGCAGCTCCCTGCCGAGGATGATCCGCATGATGTGGAGCGCGCCCTCCGCGCCCACATTGTAGGACAAGACGCCGCGCAGCCCCATCTCGATCTCGTAGTCGCGGGTGTAGCCGGCCGCGCCGTACCACTGCATGACCGCGCGGTAGATGTCGAGCGCCACGGGCGGCGCCACGAGCTTGCCGATGGCCACCGTGCGCGCAAGCTCCGACTCATCGACGGCGGCGCCCCTCGCCTTTTCGTCCTGGAGCCACGCCGCCTTGAGGACTTCGAGCTTCGCCTGGTCGAGCCGCGCGTAGAGGTCGGCGAGCTCGAACTGGACGCCCTCCCATTTCCCAAGCGGCTGGCCGAACGCCTTTCGCTGGCGCAGGTACTCGACGGCGATGTCGATCCCGCGCTCGCCTGCGCCGATGCAGGCCGCGGAGACGAGGATCCGCGCTACGGAGAAGCCGTCCATGGCGTAGCTGAAGCCCTTCAAGGGGTCGCCGAGGACGTGGCTCCTCGGCACTTCCACGTCGTCATAGACGACCGTGCAGGTTGAGATGCCCATGCGCCCCATGTTCTGGAATTTCGAGGCGCTCACGCCCTTCGCGTCCATCGGCACGTAGAGGAACGCCATCCCACGCGTGCCCTTGGACTCGTCGAGCTTGGCAAGGACGAGGTGACCGCCGCCGCGCTTCTGGGCCTCGAGGGCGCCGGAGATGAACATCTTCTCGCCCCGGACGACCACGCGGTCCTTCTCGATGCGCGCGGTCGTCTTGATGTTGGAAAGGTCCGAGCCGCCCCCGGCCTCGGTCGTCGCGATGCCGAGGAACCACTCGCCGGTCGCGACCCGAGGCAGCACCTTGCCCTTGCACTCCTCCGTGCCGTACTTGGCAAGGACGGCCGACCACCCGGCGCAGAGCAGGTAGTAGACGGCGGTCGCCATCGAGACATCGCCGCGGCCGACTTCGATCGCGGCAAGGACCGCCTGGGTGACGGTCCCGCCGGGCCCCTTGTACGCCTTGGGGATCGTGATGCCGATGAGCCCCATCGCGCCCATTTCCTTCAGCACTTCAACGGGGATCTCTTGCCTTTCGTCGATCTGCCGCGCGCGCGGCGCAAGCACCCGCATGGCAAACTCGTTCACCGTGCGTTGGAAGAGCTGCTCCTCTTCGGTGAGCCGGAAGTCCATGGGCGACCGGGCGCTCCATCGGCGATGCCGGAGAATAAGCTTTGGTCAGTGCGCGGTGGCCTCTGGCAGTTCGAGGACGACGCAGGCGCCCTCGCCCGCCTCGGAAGGGGCTTTCTCGATCGCGAAGGAGCCCCCCGCGCGCTCAGCGAGAAGCCGGACGAACGCGAGGCCGAGTCCGGCGCCTGAGACCGAGCCCGGGGTCGAAAAACGCTTGCCCGCGTGGATTTCGGCGCCGTGCTGGAACCCGCGCCCGTTGTCGGCCACGCGAAGGCGCAGGAGTTCCCCCTTGCGCGTCGCTTCGAGGCGCACCTTCACGGGCGTCCCGGCCCGGCCGTTTCGAAGCGCGTTGTCGAAGAGGTGCTCCAGGGCCGTTGCCAAGTACTTGCCGCCCACCGCGCGCGCTTCGAGCGCCTCGCCGGAAAGGGCAAGCTCGAAGGTGGCCCCCCCGTTGAGTTCGCTTGCGCGGGCGCGGCCCTCGGCCGCGGCTTTCTTGACTGGGTCGGAGGGCAGCTGCGCGACCTTGGCGCCGCGCAGCTCGGTGAGTTGGCGCAGGTGGGGCGTAAAGCGCGAGGCCCGGTGGGTGAGCTGCTTGGCCGTGGCCAGGAACTTCTGGCGGGCCTCGGGCGGCAGTTTCGGGTCGAGCGCGAGGTCCACGTAGGAGAGCGCGCCGTGGCACAAGTTGTTGATGTCGTGCGCGATGAGTTCGAGGAGCTTCTCCGTCGTGAGCCACTCGAGGCTCTCACGGGCCTCGGCGGCGTCGGATGCGTCGGCCAGGCGCTTCCCCCGACCGTGCGAGCCTTCCGGCGTAGATGAGGTTTTGCGCCTCCTCGCGCGCCCTGCGCAAGACCCCAACGCTTTTCCGGGCTTGGAGGGATGCGGGGCGCAGGTCCGAGAGCATGCTTTCCAAGATCACCGTGGTCGGGGCGGGAAATGTGGGCGCCACGCTTGCGCAGCGCCTCGCCGAGAAGCAGCTTGCAAGCGAAGTGGCGATGGTGGACATCATTCCAGGGCTGCCGGAAGGCAAGGCTCTCGACATGTGGGAGTCGGGGCCGATCGAGGGGTTTGACACGAAGGTCGTCGGGTCGACGGACTTCGGCCTCATCAAGGGGTCCGACATCGTCGTGGTGACCTCGGGCGTCCCGCGCCAGCCTGGCCAGTCCCGCTCCGACCTGCTTGGCGTCAACGCGAAGATCATCAAGGACGTCGCGGGCAAGATCCGCGACGGCGCGCCGAACGCCGTGGTCGTGATGGTCACGAACCCGCTCGATGTCATGGCGCACCTGGCGCTCAAGACGACCGGGTTCCCCAAAGGCAGGCTTGTCGGGATGGCGGGCATCCTCGACACGGCGCGCTACCGGACGTTCATCCACGAGGCGACCGGGGTCTCGATGAAGGACATCACGGCGTTCGTCCTTGGCGGCCACGGCGACTCGATGGTGCCGCTGCCCTCGTACACGCAGGTGGCCGGTCGGCCCCTCAACGAGATCCTCACGGCCGACAAGGTCGAAGCCCTGGTGAAGAGGACGCGCGACGGAGGGGCGGAAATCGTGAAGCTGCTCCAGAAGGGGTCCGCCTACTACGCGCCGTCGGCCGCGGTGGCCGAGATGGTTGACGCGGTCGCCAAGGACCGCAAGCGCATCTTGCCCTGCAGCGCGTACCTCGACGGCGAGTATGGGATGAGCGGCGTGTACCTCGGCGTCCCCGTGGTGCTCGGGCGCTCGGGGGTCGAGCGCGTTGTCGAGCTCAAGCTCCACCCCCAGGAACTCGAGGCCCTGCGGCGCTCGGGCGCGGAAGTGGCCAAGGACATCGAGGAGTTGCGCCGCTTAGGATTCGAGTCGTGACCGCAGCGTCTTGAAAGGAGGCCCCGCCATGGCGCGCAAGACGAGCATGGAGCCCCAGCGCGTCGAGGACTTCGTCGAGTTCCGAGACGAGGAGTTCTACGCGCAGAAGGTGTACGACTCGACGGAGCTGCGCGTCCTCACGTTCTGTTTCAAGCCGGGCCAGGAAATGGAGGAGGTGCGCGTGAAGCCCTCCGTGCTCCTCTACGCCGTGTCGGGCGAGGGGTACTTCACCGTCGGCAAGCGCGAAACGCCCGTGAAGGCCGGGGCCTTTGTGGTCGTGGGCTCGAACGAGGCCCACGGGGTGCGCGCGGGCAAACACGGCGAGTTCGTCGTGTTCGTCGTGATTGCGCCGAGCCCGACGGGGTTGCTGGAGTAGGCGGCTCAAATGACAAACCGCTCGTACTCGACCTTCCGCTTCGCCACGCTGATCTGGCTTACCTCGAAGGAGCGCCCGCCGTAGAGGGTCGCGTGCGATTTGCCAGCAACGACCGCCGCGGCGATGCGCCCGAGCGCGTCCGCTTTCATGATCCCCGACCCGCTCATCCCCGAAACCACGATGCAGTCGTGGTCCTCGAAGACCACGGGGATGCGGTCAGGGGTGTGGTAGATGTAGTGGCCCGCCCAGGCATTGTGGGGCTTCATCCCGTCGAACTGGGGCAGGTACTTGCGGAGCACCTGGTGGACGCCCATCTCCCAGAAGGTCTCCTCGGGCTGCGGGTCGTCCTCCACCTCGAAGGACCGGCCGAGCTCGTCAGAGCACCCGATCCACGCCGCGTCCTCGCCCGTGTCGGGCTTTAGGTAGATCCCGTTTCGCGGGAAGATGAGGACGGGCAGCTGGGCTTTGCCCGCGAAGCGGTGGTGCAGGAGTTCCGTGATGGCCGGGCTCTTGAACGTGAAGAGCTGGCGCTTGCGCGGGGCCGTCCGCGGGTCGATCCCCGCCTTGTCAAGGAGTTCGTGCACCCATGCGCCCGTGGCAACGAGGGTCTTCTTCGCGCGGATTTTGCCTTGCGGGGTGAGCGCGCCGGCGACCCGGGGGTCCTGCCACGGGAAGGGCTCGCCGGGGATGCCCATCGCTCCACCTCGAGCCTCGAGGAGAAGTCCTGCGACCGGCGTGTTGTAGACGAGGACTCCGCCCTGCCGAACCACATCTCTCTCGTAGACCTGCGTGAGCAGGTCCGGCTCGATCGCGCCGCACTTGGCGCCAAACAGGCCGTAGTCGATGTTCTTGAGGCGCAGCATCGCGGCCTCTTCGTCGCCTGCAAAATCGCAACGCAGGCCGGGGATGCGCGAAAGCTCCCTGCGGTCAAAGAGCTCGACCTCGATCTGGTGCGCCTTCATCCGTTCGATGGCGGCCTTGTTCTGCTCAAGCCCGGCGGCGTCCATGAGCCAGAGGTAGCCGTAGAGCTTGAGGCCCACGTCCTCGCGCCGCTCGTCGCGCAGGTGCGTGTAGTAGTCGATCGAGCTGTCGGTGAGCCAGAGGTTCGTCTCGGACGTGAAGGTATTGCGCACGAGGGCCGCCGAGCGCGCCGTGTTGCCCTGCGCGCAGGCCGAGGCGCGGTCGACGACCACGACCTTGAGGTCGGGGTCCTCGCGCAGCACGTGGGCCGCCGAGGCCATGCCGATGATTCCGGCGCCGATGACAAGGAGGTCGGCCTCCTCACGGAACGGGTCGAACCGCAAAATGCCCTTGCCCCCTCTTGCGGGAGGGAACCCTGCGGCGCCCTCTTCAAGGTTGAGGTGGCCTGGCGCGTGCGCCGCTCAAGCCTTCACGCCTTGGGCGGCGACCGTCTCGTTGAGCTCGCGCATGAGCGCGTTCACGTCCTTCATGTGCGCTCGCGCGCCTTGGTCGATGTTCTCGAACTGGTTGACCGCGCAGCCCACGCAGCCGAGGCCGTACTTCTTGAAGACCGGCACGGTCTTCGGGAACTTCGCCACGACGTCCCCAATCTTCATGTTGCGCTTCACGGGGCCCGCGTCGGCGACGCCATCCGTCTGGACCGAAAGGACTTGCTTGGGCGTGTCCTTGTCTTCCTTGATGAAGCGCGCAAACACGACGCCGCGCCGCTGCATCTCCTGGGCCTCGTCTTCGTAGTTGAAGTCCCTCGCCTTGTGGCCGCCCTGTTTGATCACGAAGTCGAGCGCGTTGCAGACGACGTGCTCGAAGGCCTTGGCCGCCGGCGAGTCCCGGTGGTTCATGATGAAGGGGACGCCCGCGTCGCCGTCCTTCACAATCGAGGGGTCGAAGGGCACGGCGCCGAGGAAGGGCACGCCGTACTGCCTTGCGATCCTCTCGCCGCCGCCGCGCTTGTAGAGTTCGACCTCGCCCTTGCAGTGTGGGCAGATGAGGCCGGACATGTTCTCGACGATGCCGATGACCGGGAGGTTGAGCTGGCGCGCGAAGTTGATGGACTTCTGGGCGTCGAGCAGCGAGACGTCCTGCGGGGTCGTCACGATGATGACGCCGTCGGCGTCGGGGATCTGCTGGGAGATCGAGAGCGGCTCATCGCCCGAACCGGGGGGCAGGTCGATCACGAGAAAGTCGAGGTCGCCCCAGGCCACGTCCTTGATGAACTGCGCGATGGCCTTCATCTTCATGGGGCCCCGCCAAACGACGGCCTGGTCTCGGCCGATGAGGAAGGCCATCGACATGACCTTGATGCGGGGCGGGACGACAACCGGCTCCATCTGCCCTTCGTTCGTGGTGACCTTGTGCTCCTCGCACCCCAGCATCTTCGGGACATTGGGCCCGGTGATGTCGATGTCGAGCAGCCCCACGTCGGTCGAACGCATGGAAAGGGAGAAGGCGAGGTTCACGGCCACCGTGGTCTTGCCCACGCCGCCCTTGCCGCTCATCACGATGATCTTGTACTTGATGCGCTTGAGGTTCCTCGACACCTTGACCCAGTCGAGGTTCCCTTGAAGTTGCGAAGCCGCCATATTCGCCCTCGTTCCGTGAACGAAAGGGGGCGAGCCCCTTTGCGGTCTTGAAGGTTGCCTTGAGGTCGCGCCTCAAGGGGCCCCACCCGGCCCGCGCTACTCGGGAGCGCCCGTCATCCAGTCGGCGATCTTGCGCCAGGCTGTCTTCTGCGACGGGGCCCTGGTGTTTCCCCTTGGCATGACGAACTCGGGCTCGACTTCGAGGCCCAGTTCGCGCTGCATCCGGCGCTTTTCGGCGAGGATCGTGGGGCGTTCGGCCGCCACCGTGCTCATTTCCTTGACCACGCGTTGGGCCCCCGCCGTGAGCGGCCGATTTTCCCCGCGTTATTTGAGGCTTGGCAGAGCCCGCCTACCCGGAACCGGCCGGCCTCCGGCAGAAAAGAGCTTGAGGGCGTGCCTCGTGGCAAGGGCCGTGGGGGCCCGAAGGAGAGCCGCGGCATCGGCAGGCGCCTTGCTTGCGCTCGCCTTCCTGCTGGCGACGACCGCGATGCCGGGCGCACCCAGCGCGTCAGGCGTCTTTCAGGCCAAAGAGCGCGGGTGCTACTGCCACGCCCAGGACCCCTCGCAGGCCGTCGGTTTTACCGTGAACGGCCTGCCCGGGCGGTACGCGGCGGGCGCCAACTACACGATCCGAATCACGGTGTCGTTCAGCGACGTCCCCGCCGCCGTCAACCGCTCGCAAGGGGGTTTCTTCCTGCAGGCTTCAGCCGGACGCCTGGAAGTCCCGCCCGAAATGCAGGGGCTCGTCAAGCTCGACGGCCTTCAGGCCACGCATACCCTGAACGGTTCAAGGGTGCGGTCCTGGTCGGTCGTTTGGGTCGCGCCGAACGAGACCGGCGCTGTCGTGACGTTCTACGTTGCCCTGAACACGGCAAACGGCAACGGGAGCGAGACCTTTGGGACCGACCACTGGACCTACAAGGGGATCAGCATCGGCGTGGGCGACGAACCCGTGGTCGTTTGGCCGGGGCCGCCAACACCGCCCCTTGCCCTCGAGACCTATGGCGTTCTCGCGGGGGGCGGCGCCTTCGGGGCCTTGGCTCTCTACACCTTTTACCGGGCGCGCCGCCCAGCCGACGAAGGCTCGCCCGACCAGCGCACCGCGCTGAGGGGGCGGCGAAAGGGCCCTTGAGCCGCCGGGGGGGCGACCCGCCGACTCCGTGGACGCCCTGCCCCGCAAGGGACCCCGCCGGGGGCCGCCCGGGCCCCGCTGACCTCGGGCGCCCGACCGCGGGGCATAAGAACGCCGCCCGGCGGCCCTCCGCGCGAGGCCTTACCGCGCGGCAGAGCAGAGACCATGCTAGGGGAGAGGAGAAAGGGCGAGCCGCCCAACTCCCCTTGCCCCAAGGGGGCAAGAGGAAAAGCCCTTGAAAGAAGAGAGAAGGAAAGAGATCGCCGAGAAAGTGCCAACGACTGCCCGCGCGCCCCGCTTTGCTGGAGGGGCCGTCACGCGGTTCCCCGCGCTTGGCGAGATGGTCTGGCGGAGCCCATTCCAGACGCTCCACGAGCTCGACCACTACTTCGACGACATGCGCCGGAACATGGAGAGCCTCATCCGGATGCCGAGCAACCTCCTTGCCGCCGGAACGCCGGCGCACCTCGTGGAGCCGCTCTTTGCGCGTGCGGACTTCGAGGACACGGGACCCACCTATGTCGTGTGCGCCGAGTTGCCCGGCTTCGAGAAGGACCAAGTGAGCG
>JBGPNV010000091.1:0-9013 GCA_041487695.1 Thermoplasmata archaeon
AGGAGGGGTCCGCATTGAGGTGCGAGACAACGGCCGCGCGCTCCGCGGCGCACGCACAACCCGTGCCGCGCTCGACGACCTCTTCACGCGGGCAGACCCCGCCCTCACCGTGCCCGAGCGCCTCGTCCTTGCCAACCGGTACCCCCTGCCCCTCGGCGCCGGGTTCGGCGTCTCGGGCGCCTGCGCGCTTGGCGCCACGCTCACGGCAAACGAGGCGCTGGGGCTCGACCTGCCCCCCGCCGCGTGCGTCGCCGCGGCCCACTGCGGGGAAGTCCGCGCGCTAACGGGCCTTGGCGATGTCGGCGCCCAATCCGTCGGGGGTTTTGAAGTCCGCACGCGCGCGGGGCCGCCACCCTTCGGCGAGGTCCGCCGCCTTCCCTCGGGCCCGCTCGGTGTCCTCCTCGTTTCCTTCGGCCCGCGGCCCACGCGCGCGTTCCTCCAAGACCCGCGCGGCAAGGCACGCCTTGCCGCCGTCGGCCGCCGCTGCCTCCGAGAACTCCTCGAGGCCCCGTCCTGGGACTCCTCCGTCCGGCTCGGCCGCGAATTCGCCGAAGCCCTCCACCTCGTCTCCCCGCGCGCTCGCCCTGCCCTTCACGCCCTGGGGCCCGCCCCTGCTGCCTCTGTGGCCATGCTCGGCGATTCGGTCTTCGCCGTCGAAAGCCCCCTATCGCCCTCGCGGGCCCACCGGCTCTTCCCCCGCGCTTTTGTGGCCTCCACCCGGGTCGCCAACCGCGGCGCCCGCCTCCTTTGAGCGGGGGGGGTCGCCGCCAGGCTCAAAGAGTAAGATTATATCCGGGCGTTTTTGATGACGAAGACCTGGTATGCCCCTGCTCAAGGTCACGATTGTCTGCTCCGACCCCTGCGAAGGCTGGCCCTGCTTCGAATGCGAGATGATGGTCGAGACGATCGGCGCCGCGATCAAGTCCGCGCTTGGCAAGGACAATGTCGACTTCCGCCACGAGTCTGTCGAAGAGGCTTGCAACCACTGGAAGTCCATCGCATTCAACGACCTTGACGCGCCCTACTTCCTCGTTGGCGACGAGGTCAAGCTGAACGGCCCCGAGTGGCGCTCGGCCCCTTTCGAGTCCGTCGTCTCCATCCTCTCGGCCGGGGCCCCGCGCCTGTAAAGAGACCTGTTCGAACAGGCTTTTCTCCGAGCACCCCCTCGCTTCCCCCTGCCTTGCCGCACTCCTGCGCCCTTGTGGTCCTCGCGGAATTCCAACCGAGCGGCCACCTCATCGACTTCGAAGGCCGCGTCCTGCGACCCGCGGAGGGCAGGCGCCTCGGGCTTGCCATGCTGCGCGACCTCGTCGAACGCGCCCACCTTTGCGCGGGCTTCGACCTGCAGGTCGCCTACTTCCCGCCCGACCGCCGCGGCGAGGTCGAAGAGGCGGCCGCCTCGCGCACGGTCTGGGCCGAGCCCATGGCGGGCCCCACGAAAGGCGCGCGCGCGCAGGGGTTCCTGCGCCACCTGCTCACCGAGCGCACGTACCGCGACGCCGTCGCGCTTTTCCCCGCGTTCCCCCACACGCCGCGCGACCTCATCCTGCGCGCGGCTCGCAGGGTCCGCGACCCCCCGCGGTTCGCGTTCGGCGCCTCCGCCGACGGCGAGGTTGGCCTGCTCGCGGTGCGCCAGGAGGTGCCCCCCGGCCTCGCGTCCGCTCTCGACGGCCGCACCCCCGCCAAGGCCCTCGCGCCGGCCGCGGCGCCCCCCTTCGAGCTCCCGCCCGCTCTTGTCAGCGAGGAGGCCCTCGCCCGCACGCACTTCGACATGCGCGCCGACCTCGCCTCGCGCGCGCTCAGCGGCGACGACGTCCCCCTGCACACGATGGAACTCTTCGACGCCTTGGGCCTTGCCGCCGCGCTGCGGGGCGACGGCTCGGTCGAACTTCGCCGCGTCGGGCCGCCCCACCGCGCCGACTTGTGACGGGCCCCGAAAGGAGCCTTAGAGGCGAGCCAGGCCGTCAACCGATAAAGGCTATATACCGCAACCAGTTGCCACGGACGTGAGTCCAAAGCAGGCCCAATTGACATCGAGGGACAAGAAACTCATCGAGCACCTGGCCGCAGGCTTCCCCGTCGTCGCGCGCCCGTTCGAGGCCTTGGCCGTCGAGTTCGACATGGACGAGGCCACCTTCATCGAGTGGGTCACCGAACTCGTCGCCGCCGGGCAAATCAAGTCCTTTAGGCCGACGCTGGACATCGAAGTCAAAGAGGAATGAGCCCCTTGCCCCAACGGCGCAGGGCGCTCGGAGTTCCCTCGCCGGCGGAGGTTCGCGCCGTCGTTTCGACCCTCTACCGGCGCTACGGCAAGACGATGCTCACCCGCCGGAGCCCCTTCCGCGTCCTCATCTCGACCGTGCTCTCCCACCGCACCAAGGACGAGGTGACCCACGGAGCCTCGAAGCGCCTCTTCGCGCGGTTCCCCGACGCCCCCGCCCTGGCACGCGCCGACCCCAAAGAGGTCGCCGCCCTCATCCGCCCCGTCGGCTTCTACAACCAGAAGTCCCGGGCGGTCGTACGGATTTCCGAGGAACTCCTCCTTCGATTTCAGGGCAAGGTCCCGGCGGACCTTGAGGGGCTCACGACGCTGCCCTCCGTCGGGCGCAAGACCGCCAACGTCGTGCTCGTCAACGGCTTTGGCACACCCGCCGTCGCCGTCGATACCCATGTCCACCGGATCTCGAACCGCATGGGCTGGGTGGCCACGAAGCACCCTGACGAGACCGAGATCGCGCTGCGCAAACTCGCGCCCCGCGACTCTTGGCTCCACCTCAACGACGCGCTCGTGAACCACGGGCGCCAGATTTGCAAGCCCATCGGCCCGCGCTGCTCCGTGTGCCCTGTCCTCCCCCTTTGCCGACGCGTGGGCGTGCGCCCGGCCCGAGGCTTCGAGCCCCCCCCCCGCGCGGGCGGGGGGCGGTAGCGTGCCGTCCGTCAAATTCTCCAAGCAGCGGCCTTCGTGGCAGTCGCCCGTCTCCGTGGACGTCCTCGAATCGGCCGGCGCCGTACGCGCCGCCCTCGAGGAGCTTGGTTGGGCCTTCGAGCGCCGCAAGTCCGTTCGCCTCTACTCGAAATTCGCCGTCGCCGTCATGATGCCTAAAGGGGCCTATGTCTTCCAGTTCCTCGTCGCGGGCGAGCCCTCCACAACGATCGAGACCTGGGAGACGGAGCTGTCCCCCGGCGCCCGCATCGCCCACCTCAAAGTCGAGGGGGAAACGGCGGGAGCGCCGGGCACGCTCAAGGGCTTCCTCGACCTCTACCGCACGGCCGCAGGCAAGGACCCCTGGCGCTTCAGCGCCGGCGAGCGGTCGCGCGCCGGGTTCCTCCTCCCCGAATTCTCGCGCGCGAAGAAAGCCTGGGCCGCAGCCGGCTTCGATGTGAAGGCGAAGAAGCGCTAGGCGCGTTTCGGGGTCATTGGCCCGGCGAGCGGCCAAAGAGGATCGAGTAGACCAGCGTCGAGACGAAGAGAATCACGATGAAGATCGAGATGAGCCAGTAGAATCGCTTCTTCATCTTCGACCGGCTGATCCGCAGCCCGCCGACGCGGATCTGGTCTTTCGGTGGCATAGGCAGGCGCCCCCGCTACCTTGCGAGGTAGATGAACGTAATGACAACGCCCACGACGGCCTCGCCGATGATGAGGCCCGAGGCAACCATGAAGGTGTCGAGGACGGAGAGGATGTACTTCTTCTCCGACCAGTTCTCCAGCTTGGCCCGCGTCTCGAGCACCCGAGTCTCGTAGAGGTCGCGGAGCACGCCGCCGAGCAGGTTCGGTGTGACGAGCGCGAGCGGGAAGTACATCCCGAGGCCGAAGGCCGTCCCCATCCCCGTGAGGAATTCCGCCGCAAGCCCGATCCCCACGCCAAGGAAAATGTACTGGATGAGGTAGGGCGTCGCGGGGCTCCCGAGGACCGTCGAGATGAACCCCGCAAACGCGTTGGCCTGGGGCGCGACGAAGTTCACCGTGCCGTTCACCATGAGGATCGAGAAGATCGTCGCGGCCACGGCCGCCACCGGCGCGCCGGGCACGATCCCCGTGAGGGTCGAGCGCATGAGGTGGTACGGGCGGTTCCCAACGTAGATCCCCGCCTTGTAGTCCGAGATGATCACGCCGCTCATCGTGATCGCGCAGCCGAAGGTCGTGGCGCCCAGGATGCCGATGAGCGCCATCTCGGAGGCCGACGTGCCGATGAGCGTGAGGATGCCGAGGAAGAGGAGGAGGAAGAGGAAAGTCGTCCCCGACACGGGCTCCTGCCCCGTCTCGCCCTGGACCTTCACCGCGATGGCGCCCAGCGCGAAGGTGGTCGTGAAGAGCAGGACGCCGAGCACAATCGAGGGGCCGAGGGAAAAGCCCCCGAAGACGATGAAGACGAAAGGGATCGCGATCGCCGCGAAGATGATCATGAACCAGATGTGCGTGAGCGGCCACTCGTACCACCCCTTCCCGGGGATGTAGTCCGTCCGCTCGCCGCCCTTGATCGCCCGCGCCACGTCCTTGAGGGCCGGCACGAAGACGGGGTACATCTTGAAGAGCGCGAGCAGGCCACCGCCGAGGATCGTGCCGATCGCGACATACCGGGCGATCCGCGCATAGGCAAGCCCCGAGGCGGGGATCCCGAGGATCGTTTCGGCTTGGTCCACGGGGATGAACTGGTGGAGGGCGACCTGGTAGACCGGCGTGTGCGTCGAGACCGCGATCGGGATGATCACGAACCAGGTAAGGAAGGAGCCGAGCGACACGAGCAGCGCGACGCGGAAGCGCATGAACCAGCCGATGCCGATGAGCAGGGTGGAGAGGCCGAGCTGGGGGTTCGTGTGGTGCTGCATCGAGGCGGGCAGGTGGAAGGTCCCCCCGCCCGACGGGTCAAGGGCCACGTCCGTCACGGGGTCGATGCCCGTGCCGTAAATGGAGCGCAGGCCGATCGCGCCCGCGACAAGGTCGAAGGCCGCCTGGTCGCCGTGGGGCCCGAAGAACTCCCCGTCCTTGAGGAAGGTGAAGCCCCCCGCCACCACCGTCGTTCCGAAGATGAGGGTGATGAGCCGCCTCGCGTTGAAGGGCGTCCCTTTGTTGATCTCGTTGGCAATCTCCATGAGTTGCACGGAGGGCTCGAACCCGGGGGTCGGGAGCGGGTCGTCGACGAGCCAAATCCGCCGGAAGAGGATGAAGTAGAGCGTCCCCAGCATCCCCGCGATCATCACGGAGAGGATGACCGTGGCAACGGGCGGGACCTGGGGGATCCAGTAGAGGATCGAGCCGCCCTGCACGTCGCGCACATAGGAGCAGGTGGGGCCCTCCAGGTTTCCGGCGACGAGGCTGCACCCCGAGGAAAGGAGCCACACCGCCGGGTAGGTGAAGATGAAGCCCGTGCCGATCGAGGTCGCCGCGGTCGCCGCGCCCGAGGCGTTGTTGTTGAGCGTCGGCTTCCACTTCCGCGTGAGCCCGATCGCGTAAACGATGTAGCTGCCGCCGGCGACCGCGATGCCGACGCGGAGGCCCACATATTCCGTGATGAAGGCGAAGACCGTCCCCACGAGCACGCCGGTGAGGATCGCGCTCCAGCTCCACGGGCACATGTCGAAGGAGTCGCGCCGGTTGCGCTCCTCCAGGTATTCCTCAAGGACGCCCGTGTTGAAGTTCGCGTAGAGCTCGGGCGAATACCAATTCAGCGAGTCCGTTTCGATAGCCCGAAGGCCCTCCGGGGTGACGGGGCGGCGGTAAGAGGACTTTCGAACGGCCATAGGATGGAACCGTCCAGATGCGCGAGGCAGACCTGCGCGGGATCGGACGCACCTCTAATAAAGCCATTGAATTGGCCGGGCATCTGGCCGCCCTCTCCGGCGCGGGCGGCGGCGCGCCCGGGGCCCGTTTGCCTGGGGCGGGGGCGCAGGGCAAACTCCATGCCCGGAGGGGGGCCTCGGGTCAAGGCGATGCGGCAAGCTGGTCGGCGCCAGGCGGCGACGCCCGCGCTCTTCATGATCGAGGTCCGCGGCCGCGACTTCGCGCGGCTTTGCGCATTCTACCGCGGCGCCCTCGGGTGGCCCGAGGCCATGGTCGACCTCGAGAACGCGTTCGCCATGTTCGGGACGGAGCCGCCGTACCTCGCGGTCGTCGGGGGGAGGCTCGGTGGGAGGGGCCGGCGCTCGCGGGTCCTCCCCGACTTTGAGGTCAGCGACCTCGACGGCGCGCTTGCGCGCCTTTCCGCGGGCGGCGGGAGGGTCCTTTCGCCACCTTCCCCTTCGCCCGAGGGGTACCGGATCGCCCGCGCGTCGGACCCCGAGGGGAACGAGCTCCACCTTTTCGCTTGGGACGTGGCGCCGGCCTCGAAACCTCGACGAGCCGCAGCTCCTCGAAGTCGAAGCGCACCGTCGAAAGCACGCGCGCCTCGAAGCCCCGTGGGACGGCCGCGAGGAAAGCGGCCCAAGGCGACAGCGAGGAGACGACGGTGAGCGCCCGGCCCCCTCGCGCGAGGTGCGCCGGTAGCGCCGCAAGGAACCTGCGCGTGACCCCAAGGCCGTCCGGCCCCCCGTCGAAGGCGGCGTTCAGCGGCCCCTCCACGCGGTCCCGCGGGCCCGTCGGCAGGTACGGGGGGTTGAACACGACGAGGTCGAACGACCCCTCGCAGGGCGCGAACAGGTCGCCCACGGAGAACGTCACCGGCAGGCCCTCCGCCTGCGCCCGCGCCGAGGCCACGGCAACCGCTGCGGGGTTTACGTCGGTCGCCTCCACCCTGGCGCCCCTCCGCGCGAGCTCAAGCGCGATGTCGCCCCGCCCCGTCCCGACTTCGAGCGCGCGCGCGCCGCGGCGGACGGTCAGCCCTTCGAGCACGAGGTGCGTGTCCTCCGCCGGCGCGTACACCGTCGACTCGTCCTCGTCCATTTTGCCCGCCTTAGAGGGCCCTTCCCCCGATCAACCTTTTCCTTTGCCCCCTTTCCGCCTCCCTCCGCCACCCGCGGGGAATCGGAGCCAGGGTCACGTTCAAATCCACGTCCCCTTATCCCCGCCGGGCTTACAGGGATGGGCACCACTCTCGTAGTCGAGGACGGCACCATTGTCCCCGGCCTGGGGTTCGGCGCCCTCAAGACCGCCTTCGGCGAGCTCGTCTTCAACACGGGGATGGCCGGCTACCAGGAGTCCCTCACGGACCCCTCGTACCGCGGCCAAGTCCTCCTCATGACCTACCCGCTCATCGGCAACTACGGCCTCAACAGCTCGGACTTCGAGTCCTCCCGCCCCCATGTACGCGCCTTTGTCGTGCACGAAGCCTGCGACCTGCCCGTCCACCGCAGCTCGAAGGAGACGCTCGACGCCTTCCTCAAGCGGTTCGATGTGCCCGGGATCGCCGGCGTCGACACGCGAAAGCTCACGATCAAGGTCCGGGAGCGCGGCACGCTGAAGTGCGCCGTCGTGAACGAGGAGTCGCCCGACCTCCCCCAATGGCTCGAGCGCGTCCGCGCATCGCCGGCCCCCGACGCCTCGAACCTCGTCGCCGAGGTGTCCGTCCCCGCCCCCCTCGACCTCGGGGGCAAGGGGCCGGTCATCGCGCTGATCGACACGGGCGTGAAGGAGAACATCGTGCGCAACCTCAGGAAGGTCGGGCGCGTCGTGCGCCTGCCTTACAACGTCCGGCCCTCCGAGGTCGAGGCTCTGCGCCCCGCCGGGGTCTTCGTGGCCAACGGCCCCGGCGACCCGGCCCACCCGGAGGTCCGGGCGACCCTTGTCCCCACGCTCCGCGACCTCCAGGACAAGTACCCGACCGTCGGGATCTGCCTCGGGCACCAACTCCTGTCGCTCGCGCTTGGCGCCACGACCTTCAAGCTCAAGTTCGGCCACCGCGGCGCAAACCAGCCCGTGAAGTTTCTTCGGGAGGGCCGCGTCTACATCACCTCGCAGAACCACGGCTATGCCGTCGAGCCCTCGTCGCTGCCCGACGGCGCGGCCGTCACGCAGGTCAACGCGAACGACGGCACGGTCGAGGGCATGGAGGCGGCGGGCGGCCGCGTGTGGTCCGTCCAATACCACCCGGAGGCCGCGCCCGGCCCCTTTGACACGAACTTCCTCTTCGGCGCGTTTGCCCGGATGCTCGAGGGCAAGAGCCCTTTCTAGCGGAGGTTGACCTGCCTTGCCCCTCGACCCCACGATCCGCAAAGTCATGATCATCGGCTCCGGGCCGATCGTGATCGGCCAGGCCGCCGAATTCGACTTCTCCGGCACCCAGGCGGCCCGCGCGATGCGCGAGGAGGGCATTTCGACCGTCCTTGTGAACTCGAACCCGGCCACGATCCAGACCGACCCCGACACGGCCGACCGCGTGTACATTGAGCCCCTCACGGCGGAGGTCATCGAGAAGGTCCTCGAGCGCGAGCGGGTCGACGGCATCCTGTCGGGCATGGGCGGGCAGACGGCCCTCAACCTCTGCGCCGAGCTCGGCGAGCGCGGCACGCTCGACCGGCTCGGCGTCCGCCTGCTCGGGACCCAGCTTGCCGCCATCGAGGCCTCCGAGGACCGCGCGCTCTTTGCCGACGCGATGCGTGAGATCGGCGAGCCGATCCCCAAGTCCGCGACGGCACACTCCGTCGAGGAGGCCAAGCGCATCGTGCGCGAGGTCATCGGCGGCTACCCCGCCCTCGTCCGGCCCTCCTTCACGCTCGGCGGCACGGGCGGCGGGATCGCGCGCACGGAAGGCGAACTCGAGGACATCACCGGCCGCGGCCTCGCGTACTCGCGCATCCACAGCGTCCTCATCGAGGAGTCCGTCCTCGGCTGGCAGGAGTTCGAGTACGAGGTCATGCGGGACGGGGCGGACAACGCGATCACCGTCTGCAACATGGAGAACCTCGACCCCATGGGCATCCACACAGGCGAGTCCATCGTGATCGCGCCCTCCCAAACCCTCTCGGACTACGACCACCAGCGGCTCCGCAGCGCCGCCCTCAAGGTCATCCGCCACCTCAAGATCGAGGGCGGGTGCAACGTGCAGTTCGCCTTCAACCCCGACACCGGGGCGTACCG
>JBGPNV010000092.1:0-8906 GCA_041487695.1 Thermoplasmata archaeon
CGAAATGATCGACTCGATGTCCGGGACAGGCTTGCCGATGATCGCTGCGGACTTCGCCGCGATCATGGGGATGACCTTCCGGATGATCGTCTCCTTCTCGTGCATCCTCTCGAATTTGCCCTTCTTGTGGATGTGCGTGAGCATCTTGCGTGCGCAGTCGCGGACAGCAAGCTGGATCTCCTCGAGGATTTCGGGGACCTCGGCGATGGCCTCCTTCGATTCCGAGGTGAACGGCACCTTCGTGGCTGCCAGGTGGACCATCACCGCGACCGGCCCGTACGGGAGCCCTTTGCCGCCCCGCTGGTCAAGCTTGTAGTGGCGCCAGTTCAGCGCCTCGATCGCCTCCGTCGCCGCGCAGGACCCCTGCTGGTAGAGGAGCGGGACCCGGTTGGCAAACCGCAAGACTTGGATCTGGTCGTCGGGATTGAGGGAGCCGCCATAGACGAGGCCCGCCTCGACCTGGAAGGGTGTGCCCGAATAGACCGTGGGCGCGCGCGTGGCCGTCACGACAAACTCCGCGCTCGACGCGTGCTTGAGGCCTTTCTTGACGAGGAGCTCGCCGATCGGCGAGAGGCAGTCCATCTGGGGCGCCATGATCTTGACCTTCGTGAACGCCTCGACGAGCCGCTCGCTCTGCTCGCGGTCGAGGTCGGTGGGGCGGGTGACCTCGTCCATCGAGGCGACCTCGCAGATTTCCTTGGCGACCCTCGCCGAGACGCGGGAGAACTCGTTTTCGAGGAACCCCTTGAGGCGCGGCTCCTTCGATGCCTTGGCCATCTTCATGAGTTCCCCAAGTTGCATCCCCTTGGGGTGGGGCTTGATTTCCTTGGTGATTTCCGGCAGCTTGTCCGTTACGCGCTCGAACACCGTGCGCGTCCCGTCGGGCTCGATGAAGGTGAAGCGCGCGTGGGGGTTCACCACGGCCGTGAGCCGCAGGTAGTCGTAGGCGGACTGCTTGCCGCGGATGTATCGCCCGTCGAAGATGACCTCGACGCGGGTGCCCTGCGCCTTTTCCGGCCAGGCGACTGGCTCCTCGCGGAGCACCTCCGGGGCGTTCTTCTTGAGGTCGATTCGAAGTTCAAGCTCCCAGGCGGCCTGGCCTGGCCCGATCTTGGAACGCACGACAGCCGGCCGACCCGTCGTGAGCTGCCCGTACATCACGACCGCGCTGATCCCGATGCCCTGCTGGCCGCGCGACTGCCGGATCGCGTGGAAGCGCGAGCCGTAGAGGAGCTTGGCAAAGATCGGCGGAATCTGCTTGGGGACGATGCCTGGCCCGTTGTCCTCGACGAGCATCTTGTAGCGGCTCTTCGCCTTGTCGAAGTCGTCGATCTTCACGAGGATGTCCGGGAGGATGCCCGCCTCCTCGCAGGCGTCGAGCGCGTTGTCGACCCCTTCCTTGACGGCCGTAACGAAGGCCTTCGTGGGGCTGTCGAAGCCTAGGAGCTGCTTGTTGCGCTCGAAGAACTCCGCGACGGAGATCTCCTTTTGCTTCTTGGCAAGCTCCTCGGCGATCAACGTCAGAGGCATCCCATCCAGCGGCGCGAGGTGCCCGCAAGGGCACCTTGCGACTTGTGCGCGGATTAAGCGATTTGGATTTAACCCCATCGACAGGCTGGCCTACCCCGGGCGGGCGGCTCGCCGGCCCCTGTGCGCGTCCTTGTGCCGCCGCCGGCGCGCTCGAACCCCACTAGGAATTCTCGAACGTTGCAACCGGCGAGAACGGCCTGCTCGCAGGAGGGAATCGCGAGCGTGTCTGAGCGTCTGCGCCATTACGTAACGCTTATTAGGGGTCACCCGGATCGCAGCGAATTGCACTGACCCGTCCAGAGGTTCGAATATGATGGCAAGACGACGACTCCTCGCACTAGGCGCGACCACCCTCCTTTTGGCCTCTTCGTTGGTGGCCTTGGCCCCCCCCGCCGCAGCCACGGGCGGCCGTGATTCGCCAGCCGCGGCCATCGATGCGACCACGGGGCCTTTCCTTGGGCTTTTCGACAGCTCGGCCTATGTCTCATCCCAGCCCGCGCCCGCCGTTTACGACTGGTACAAGCTGAACGTCTACGACGGCCAGGTGCTCCAAGTTGCCCTCTACATGGGCACGAACGGCGGCGTGACCGTCTACCACCCGGACCAATGTTCGGCCTCGGGCTGCACGCAGGAAATTGCGAACGCCGGCATTTTCATCGACAACTTCCACTGCGGCGCGGGCGTGGCGACCCTCGACCTCATCGTCCAGAAGACCGAACTTGTCTACATCCGGGTGAGCCCCTCGAATGCCGCCGGTACGCAGTATTACAACCTCATCGTCCGGGCGTACAACGCCACGGAAATCAGCGCGGGCGGATCGGTCACCCCGGCCACCAATGCCAACTCGATCCACGGTTGGGACTACTCGGTGCTCACGTACGGCGGCTCGCCCCCGGCTTGCCAGTCCATCTGGGTCCCTGAAAGGTTCCTTTCGGACTACTACTGGGTGAACGCCACCGACATCGCCGGCACGAACCACCAGAGCTACCGCGTCCAGCTTTCGTACACCTGCGCGACGGCGATGTTTGACATGTACCTCTCGCAACTCATGGACAGCAAAGGGGTACGGACGACCCCCCTCAACCACACCCTTTCCAGCGTGCGGCGCGACAACCGTGGAGGCAGCTCGACGGGCCCGATCTCCTTCGACTTCGCGCCGGTCCTCTACGACGGCCGCTACCTCCTCGAAGTGTACGCCGTCGAGAACGGTTCTTTCAGCAAGGACGGTTCCCAGCCATGGGGCTACACCTTGAGCATGAGTGCAATCGGCGGCTACGCGCGCGACGACAACGACCGGCCGAGCCAGGGCGCATGGGCCAACACGACCGTCAAGATCCGGGGACGCATCGACGGGCGCGACGACAGCGGCGACTGGTTCCAGATCCCCTCGCTCCGAAACGACTCGATCTCGATCGGTATCACCCTCGACCGCGAGAACAACGAGATCGTAACGCTCGCTCAGCGCTATCGCGCCCTCGTGTTTTCGCCGAACGGGACGGTCCTTCGCGACGCGGTCAACTACGGCTTCCAGGGCCCCAACCTCGTCTTCAACCCCTACATTTCGATTCCCACTTTTGCCGCCACGCAGGACGGAATCTACACCCTCCTCCTGCTCACGGCTGATGGTGGCTTGACCACGGTAAATGTGGCCCGGGCGAGCGGCTGGGTCGGGCACACGTGGGCCAACTACGAGGTCAACTTCATCCTGCCGAACCGCCCGCCGGTCCAGGCAAGCCCGCTTCCCGACCTCATCATCGACGAGGACACGAGCGCCTCGATCGACCTCGGCCCCTACTTCTACGACCCGGAGGGCCGCATGGGCTACCCGCCTTTCACAGTGGCCCTCTCGCAGAATTTCACTTTCGGCTTCACGGGGACCACGCTCTCCCTCACGCCCGCGGCGGACTGGAACGGCGCCGAGAATGTGACGGTCAACGTGCGCGACGACTTCGGCCACGTGCTCAACATCCCGCTCAGCGTCACGGTCCTGCCCGTGAACGACGCCCCGCGCATCTGGGGCTACGCGGCCACGAACTGGTCCTCGATCTCGCTGCCGGAAGACTCCGAGACGACCGTGAACCTCTGGGGCATTTTCCACGATGTCGACGACGTGGACCTCGCCTTCACGCCAGGCGGCGTTTCGGGCGGCCACATGACCGTCGACATCAGCACGACCGGGTACGTCACCGTGATGCCCTTTGCCAACTGGAACGGCTGCCAGTCGATCACCTGGACGGCGACCGACGCAGGCTCGCTCACGGCGACCTTCGTCACGGAC
Source organism: Thermoplasmata archaeon (assembly GCA_041487695.1). GTDB lineage: Archaea > Thermoplasmatota > DTKX01 > DTKX01 > DATEUP01 > DATEUP01. The sequence continues at coordinate 3,809 of JBGPNV010000092.1, forward strand.
ATCTGCGTGTCGGCGGTCAACGACCCGCCGCGCGCGACCGACCGGCGCCTCGACCGCATTGTCTTCAACGAGGGGACCGAATCTTCGCTCAACCTGTCGAGCGAGTTCTACGACCTCGACGGCGACGCGCTTCGCTACTACGGCGTGATCGACGACCCCGTGGTCGCGCAGTATGTGCGCATCAACAACTCGCTGCTCACGCCCTATGACCCGGTCATGCGCATCTTCGTCATCGACTCCCAGCGCTCGAACTACTTCACCGATGGGCCCGTCCAGGTGCGCTTCTTCGTCCTGGATGCCTTCGACAACATGGACTTCTCGACGGGCAACCGCGTCGATGTGGAGAAGACCACGTTCCTCGAGATCCTCAATGTGAACGACCCTCCCGTGCTCGACGACTATACCCCGACGACGGACGAAGTGAACCTCACGGCCTGGCACGAGGGCGACACGATCACCTTCTCGGTCACGAGCGTCGTGGATGCGGACAAGGAGTCGCAGTTCTTCTTCAAGTGGTACGTGAATGGCGAGGAGGTTCCTCAGGAGGTCTCCCCGACCTTCGTCTTCAAGACGGTCCTCGACAAGACTCGCCCCGGCCAATACGACGCGGGCAACTACACGGTCTCCGTGCAGGTCTTTGACGCGGCCGGCGCGAAGGCGGTCCGGGAGCCGGTCTGGGAGTTCCAGGTGTTCAAGACGAACCGGCGGCCCAGCGTGACGATCTTGCGCCCGACGCTGCCCATCTTCGAAGAGGGCGGGCAAATCGACTTCCAGGCCCTCGGCTCCGACGAGGACCCCGAAGACGCGGCCGGACTCCACGTTACGTGGTCCTACCTTGATGCGGCGGGCCACCAGCACATCTTGGGGACGCAGAGCAGCCTCCACGTGATGCTCGACCCGGGCACCTACCGGGTCACGGCAAGCGCCTCCGACGGCACTGCCATGGACAACAAGACGATCACGGTGACCGTGAACGAGCACCGCCTGAACACACCGGGCTTTGAGGTCGGCGGCGCGGCGCTCGCGGTCCTTGTGGCTGCCATGGCCTCGGTCAGCGCTTCGCGCGGCCGGCGCAAAGACTAGGCGCGCTCGACGGCCTCGTCATCGTCCTGGCCGCTCAGGGCAAGCTGCGGCCGGAGCGCTTCCATGCGCTCCTGCAGGCGCCGCCGCAAGAGAGCCAGCTCGCCCGACTCCTGGCCCTCGAGGAGGCTCTGCCCCTTCCAGTAGCGGTTGAACGCTTTCCTCGGCAGCCCGCGGTCGCGGTAGAGGTCGCCGAGGATCTCCGCGATCTGGCCGGCCACGGCGGCCATCCCGGCCCTCTCGAAGATGCCCGAGGCATTTTCGAAGAAGCGCGCGGCGCGGGCGTGCTCGCCGCGCACGCGGAAGTACTCCGCAATCTTCGAGAGGGCGGCGGCAAGGCCCGGGACGTCGCGCCGCTTGTGCAGGTGCGCGAGGAACTCGGCAATCTCCTTTTCCGAGACCGATGCGTTGGGGTCCGCCAGATAGGTCTGGATGAGTTTGCCCACGAGGATGTCCTTGCGCTTTTCGTGGACGATGTCCTCCTCGCCCGGCGGCCCCGAGCGCCTTGAAGTAAGCAAGCCCTCGTTCATCGCGTAGGCTTCCTTCAGGTAGCGCTTCGCGTTGCCTGTGTTGAGCTGGCCGTAGGCCAAGTCGCCGAGCTCCTCGAGCGAGGCGATGAGGTACTCGGCGTCAAAGATCTTCTTGGCAAGCATCGCGCTGTTGGAGAAGCACGACTGCGCGCGGTCCAGGAAGGCCTTCTTGCGGAACGCGCGCCCCATCTCGAAGAAGATCCGCATCCGCAAGTCAGCGTCGCGCTCCTCGGGCGCAAGCGGCAGCGCGCGCCGGTACCACTCCAGGGCCTCGTCGAGGGCGCCCTGCTCCATCTGGACCCGCCCGAGCTCGTGGGCGATCTGCGCCTGGCTCCACTCGTCCTTCAGGATCTCGAAGAGGTCGAGCGCGTCCTTCAGCATCTCGAAGGCGCGCGGGGAGGGGGCCGTCCGCTCAAAGAAGAGCCCCGCATCACGCAGGATGGGAGCCAGGAACGCGGGGTCGGCGGTCTTCGCCGCCGCGCCAAGCGCTTGCTCGAAGAAGAGGGCCGCGTGCCTGTCCTTGCCCCTCTGGTGGAGGCTTTCGGCGACCTCCGCGAGCGTGAAGGCGACTTCGTTGTGCTCCTCTTTGGCCCGGAACGCGTTCACGGATTCGACATAGGTCTTGAGGGCCTCGTCGAAGTCGCCCCGGCTCGCCTTCGAGCGCGCTTGCGCGCGCAGGGTCTTCCCTTGGGAATCGTTTTCCGCCAGGGCCCTTCCCCCGTTCGCGCGATCGGGGGAGGGTTATTTGAGCCTTCGGAGGTTTTGAGGCTCGACTGTTGCGCCACTCGTCGGGCCCGCCGTGAGCGCCGCCTCGCCACGCTCCTCAAGCGCGAGGGTCATCGAACCGTACGGGCGCACCGCGCCGGTAAGGACGAGCGGGTGGGCGTCGTGGAGGCGGACCGCTTCCTCAATGCCGCGCCGCAGCGACGGGGAGCTCGGGCCTTTGGCCGCACGCGTGTCAAGGGCAAGGACCCGCTCGCCCATCGCGCGGAAGCGCGCGCGTTCGATGGGCTGGATGGGGGTCCGGGCAAAAGCCACAATCGAAAGGGCCAAGGCTTCCTTGAGCTGCCCGACGGCCTCTTCGAGGCGGCCCGCCTCGATGAGGAGCCCCGCAAGGCCAAGGGCGACCATTTCCCGGTCGAAGGTGCGGCCCCCGGCCAGGGCGGCGCCGGCGGCCGACTCGTACTCGCGGGTGGCGGAAGGCAGGTCGCCGGAGGCGTACGCCAGGCGCCCGAAGTTCAAGTGGAGGCGCACGGTGAGCGCCGGGTCCTGCAGGGGGTTGAGAGCCGAGGCGCGGGCAAGCACGTGGGTCGCCGGCGTGCCGCGCCCCTGCTGGAGGTACACTTCGCTAAGGCCGAGGAGCGTACGCGCAACGGCGCGGTCGTCCGACGTGTACTCGAGGCGCTCGAGCGCCCGGTCGAAACAGATGGCCGCCTCATCGAGCCGCCCCCGGGCCTTGAAGAGAGAGCCGTAGCCTCGGTACACCTCGCCCTTGAGCGCTTCGAGCCCCTCCTCGCGGGCGAGGTCCCGAGCGCGAACGAGGAAGCGCTCGGCCTCCTGGAACTCGCCGATCGTTGCAAGGACTTCGGCCGATTCGACGAGGCACGCGCCGACGCACGGCAAGTCCGACGCGGAATTCGCAAGCAGGGCCGCCTTCTGGAGGCCCATCAGGGCGCCTTGCGCGTCCCCCTCTCCGAAGGACGCGCGGGCGGCCTCTGTGAGGGCTGCGACCTTCTGGCGCAAGCCCCCTTCGGGCGCCCGCTCATCGGGAACGCCTCGTCCAGCCTCACCGGCCACGCTTCCGGCCCCCAGTCGGCCAGGGGGCGAGGGTCAGTGATAACCCTTGTGATCGGCCCGCCGAGGGCGGGCAGCGCCGGCGCCCTCACTCGCGGCGCGAGTACTGGACCATCCGCTCGACCGAGGCGCGGGCGCGCACAAGCGTCTCCTCGTCGAGGAGGACCTCGGGCGTGAACGATTCCATGGCTGCAAGGACCTTGTGGATCGTGACTTTCTTGTGCGTGGGGCACACTGCCCGCTCGGGGACATAGAACGCCTTCCCGGGGTTCTCCCGCCGCAGTCCGTAGGTGAGCTCCCGCTCCGTGCCGATGATGAACTCCTTCTTGTCGGAGGCGCGGCAGTGCTTCAACATCCCGGAAGTCGAGTAGACGAAGTCGGCGGCATCGATCACGTCGGGCGGGCACTCCGGGTGGACGAGGATCTCCGCTCCGGGGTGAAGGCTCTTGAGCCCCAGGATCTGCGCCGCGGTCATGTTCTGGTGCACGTGGCAGTACCCCGGCCAAATGACGATTCTGCGGTCCGGCAGCTTCCGCTGCACGTACTGCCCGAGGTTCTGGTCGGGCGTGAAGATGATCGTCCTGGCGTCGATGTTTTGGCACACATTCACGGCGTTCGCGCTCGTGCAGCAGACATCCGCGATGGCCTTCACGTCGGCCCGCGTGTTCACATAGGCGACGATCGCCGCGTCCGGGTAGCGCTCCTTGGCAAGTTGGAGCCCCTCGACGTCGGTCATCGCCGCCATCGGGCAGTGCGCGCGGCGGTCGGGGATGAAGACCCGCTTGGCGGGATTCAGGATCTTGGCCGTTTCGGCCATGAAGTCCACGCCGCAAAAAACGATGTTCGCCTGAGGCACCTGCGTGGCGGCCACCGAGAGTTCGAGCGAGTCGCCCCGGATGTCCGCGACGGCCTGGATCTCCGGGTACTGGGAGTTGTGGGCAAGCAGGACGATATCGCGCTCGCGCTTCAACGCCTCGATCCGCTCTTGGATTTCTTCGAGAGCTCCCCCGGCGGCGCTTGGGGCCTCTGGGGGTGGCTGAGCAAGGCTGAGCGACATCCAAGCCGCGGTAAGGGGCCTTGAGATAAACGCCACGTGATGGCGGCAGAATCTGCCGGGGTTTCGGCGAAGGGGCGGCCCCTCAAGCGTGACCGAAGGCGGTTTCTATCCGCGCGGCCGCCGTTTCGAGGTTTTCCATCGAGGTCGCATAGGAGAGGCGAAGCGCCCCTTCACCGCCGGGGAAGAGGTGGCCTGGGATCACCTGGACCCCCGCCCCCAGGAGCTTGTCGAAGACCTCCTTCGAGGAGAGGCCAGTCCCGCGGATGTCGGGGAAGGCGTAGAACGCGCCTTCGGGCTCCGGCAGGCGAAAGCCCCGGACGTGGTTCAGCCTCTCGTGCAGCCGTTTGCGCCGCCGGTCGTACTCGGCGACCATCGCGCGCACGCTGGCGCCGCACTTCGTGAGGGCGACGGATGCGGCGCGGTGTTCGAAGGAGGCGGGGTGCGTAACGGCGTGCATGTGGACGCGGCGCATCGGCACGGCAAGCGCCTTGGGCGCGGCCGTGTAGCCAAGCCTCCACCCCGTCATCGCGAAGGCCTTCGAGAACCCGTTGATCGTCACGGTGCGCTCAAAGGCGCCTGGGAAGGAGGCGAGCGCGAAGTGGCGCCGCCCGCCGTAGACCATGTGCTCGTAGATCTC